>JBFYKV010000059.1:0-4041 GCA_041305745.1 Methanoregulaceae archaeon
CCGGAAGAACCAGTTTTACATCGAGCAGTGCATAGGCCACATGAACAATTTCAACAGCCCTGAACTGATTGCTGCCATGGGTGGTGTTGTCCAGACCGGGATCTATGCCCTTGAGAGCGCGTCACCACGGCTCCTGGGACTATTGAATAAAAATATTAAAATTGACCAGGTTCCCCATGTGAACAAGAGGCTGTTTGAGAAGGGGATAACGACCATCCACACCTTCATTGTCGGGTTGCCTACCGAGACCGATACCGACCTTGCCATGAATGTCAGCCTGATGAAAGAATTAAAATCAGTCAATCCGTTTGTCCGCGGCCAGCCATACCTGTACCTCCCGCTTCCCAACACCCCACTGGAATCGTATATCCGTGAAACAATGGGTTTTGACCTGCCCCGCTCGCTCCGGTATTACGAAAACGCACGATTTGAATTTGACGGTGGGGAGAAGTACCGCCCCTGGATTGATGCAGACCGGTACGCTCTCTTACGAGATTATGTTGAAATTTTCAGGGATCTGTTCCAGATAAACAACATAGCGGTCTCTGAAAAATCGATCGTCACGCTTGAGGAGAACCCCCGGTTAAAGAAGATATTCGGGGATGTATCGGCAATCAACAAACCGCATGAAAAATATCTCCCCTATGTCCTGGACCGTGTATTGCGCAATGAGGCTATTGACCTTGAACATGACCTTGGAATGAGAGTGAAAGAATAATCCTGTTCTTGCGATTGCCGGCGTTTTTTTTAATAATAGCTCGGACTAAAAAATAAACGGAAAGTACGGTTACGGGTAACTGTGGAACTACCGTTAATTACTCGTTTTTGGCATCAGAATCTCAAAAGTCAGGGGTGTCCCCGCTTCGATATCGCAAGCTGCCTGTTCCCCGAGAACAAGATCCAGGTACTTGGGTTTCAGCCCGTGACCCGGACGGATGGACCGAATATTTTCCGGCGTGAAGAGCTCTCCTTTCCGGACCTGTTTCACAACAAAGAGCGAGCGGCGGAAGATGCGGCTGGCCTTTTCCTTTTCCGTTATCTCATACCGGACCCGCCCCAGGGCACTTTCGGTATCCCTTACGGATCGGACAAGTTCAGAAAGCTCATGAGGTTCGATTGAAAACGAGCTGTCCGGTCCGACATTCTTCCGCGATAGGGTGAAGTGCTTTTCTATCAGCGTCGCCCCCATGGCAACTGCGGCGATAGGTACAGTTATGCCCATCGTATGATCGGATATGCCGACCGGAACATCAAAACATTCTGCCATATGCGGGATGGTGGCGAGGTTCATGTCGCTGACCGGTGCAGGGTAGGCACTTGTGCATTTCATCAGGGCAACCTGTTCGCAACCTCCGGAACGCGCAGCTTCAACAGCATCGCTTATCTCGCAGAGGTTGGCCATTCCGGTGGAGATGATGAGGGGTTTTTTTGTCTTTGCCATAACCCTGATGAGGTTGGTATCGACGATCTCGAAAGAACTGACCTTGTGGGCAGGGACCCCCATATCCTCCAGAAACTTTACACTTGTCTCATCGACAGCAGCGGAAAAGAGGTCAATGCCGATATCATCGGCAAGGTCCTTTAATGTTGGCTGCCAATCCCACGGCATCTCGCATTTTTTATAGAGGTCGTGCAAGGTGGCACCGTCCCAGAGCGTTCCCCCGCCGACCTGGAAATACCTGCTTTTCAGATTCAGGGTGTGGATATCAGCGGTGAATGTCTGCAGTTTGACTGCATCGGCACCAGCTTCCTTTGCTGCATAGACGATCTTTTTTGCAGTCTCGAGATCATTCTGGTGGTTCGCCGACATCTCTGCAATAATGTAGACCGGATAGCCGTTTCCGACTTTTCTCTTCCCTATCGTGATGTGAGGAGCCATGGGTTGAGTCGTCCGTTATCTGATTGCCCGGATAAGTTCGAAAGCCTCAGCAGCTTCTGTTCCGGTTACTGCGCCCCATTCGAACGCAATGTTCCTGACGTTTTCATAGGATCTCGGGTGTGGGTTCTGCCTCATCTCAGAATCGTATTTTTTCAGGGCATGGATCTTTGTCTCTAGTGTATCTGAAATATCAAAGAACGTGTCGGGTTTCCATACCGGGGAAAAACTCTGAAATGCCCAGTCTGTTGAGGAGGGTATGGCAAAACTGTAGATCTGCCGTATCGAAGATCCTTTTATCGGTCGCGATGCGGTTAATGCAGCCCGGAACACGAGTGCATGATCGATATTGAGGTCGCCGCCATGGTGAGTAAAAATTATGTCCGGACGGATGCGGTCGATAGCATTTTCGACAATCTTAACGATGTCAAGGAGGGGAACCGTATCGAATTTGTTATCGGGAAGGTTATGGCAGCTCGTCTCTTTTATACCGATAATCTCTGCGGACTCGCAGGAGTTTCTGTGCAGGGCACTGAGTTCTTGTTCTGCAGCGGACGAGGTTTTACCAGACCGCGAGGTAATACCTTCCCCAAGGATTAGTGCAAATGCCTCGTCTCCTTCGCGGATCATCCGGGCAACAGTACCTCCACACCCGAGGATCTCATCATCCGGGTGAGCTGCAAGTATGAGAATTGTCACAGCACATCTCTCTGTCGTATATGTTTCGAATACCACGCTATTAAACGCTTGGCATGCACGTTACCATTTGCTGCGACGATTCCCCGGTATTCTTCATGAACGGAATAGTCTATGGGTTTTCCGGCAAGTGACAGAAGTGTGCCCCCGCTCTCTGAAAGGACCAGGTGGGGTGCAGCAATGTCCCATTGCTGAACAGGAACATCTTTGAAGAAAATATCAGCAGTATTATCTGCAATCCTGCAGATTTTCAGCGAAATGCTGCCGGACTCGACGTAGTTGTGCAACCGGAGGCCAACAAAAGCATCCTGGGTAATCCCCCGTGGCTCGGGGTAATTGTCGATAAGGGTATCGCATCGTCTGGGATCCATAATGCAAAGTTGCGTAGAATTACAGTATGCCCCTTTTCCCCGGACTGCCCAGAATAGTTCTCCGCTGACCGGGACACAGATTGCGGCGGCTTCTACGATACCATTGCAGACAAAAGCAGCCTGCGTGACAAATCCATCGAACCCGTGAATGAAGCTTGCTGTCCCGTCAATGGGATCGATGATAAAAAACTGGTCTTCTCCAATATGCACCCATGAACTGGCATCTTCTTCACTGACAACCGGAACGTCCGGAAAATTTCTGGTGAGATCAGCAGTAAGCCGGGCATTGACAAGGAGGTCTGCTGTTGCCTTGAACTGCGTCCCCTTCCATTCCCCGTCATAAATCCGCTCATTACGGAGGGAGAGGAGCATCGTCCCCGCACCAGCCACTACCGATCGCAATCTCTCAATCATGATATCCCGAATCCAGTACCTGCTGCAACCGGGTCGTTGAAGGGGCGGCCTTCCACCCGAACCGGCGGTATGCTTTATCCGGGTCCATACGGATAACCGGCTGGGGGCAGGCTGCATGTTCAACCCTGCAGCCCGGAACAAGCCCGGCAATTCGGTCAGCAAGGATATTGAGGTTATCAGGTTCCCCGGTTGCGATGTTGTAGATTTCAAACCCTTGCGCCTTTGTGGTGACTGCACAGAGAAATGCATTCAGGACATCCTCAATGTGGATAACATCGAAAGGTAGCGGGAGGTCCGCAGCAACGCGGATTGATCCCGTTCTTTTTGCCGAGTTGCAGAACCGGGCAACCGTTCCCGTGTCCCGTTTTTCAGAATACACCCCTGGGAACCGGAAGACCGTTATTGCCATCGAATCGGATGCCGCAAGACAAAGGATCTTCTCACAACAGGCCTTGCTTAAGGCATAATGCTCAAGCGGACTGCAGGGCGTCTCTTCGGTCACCCGCTCTGTTGTGGGCATTCCGTATACAGCCTGACTTGATGCAAAGATCAGGTGTTTCACACCAACATGCCAGCAGTAGTCGATGAGGTTGACCGTGGAGAGAAGATTTGACCGGTAAAGCGCAGGCAGGTCTTCATCACCGGGAAGTGGGGGTCGGGTAGGATCGTTTTCGTCCGGTTTTA
>JBFYKV010000060.1:0-7840 GCA_041305745.1 Methanoregulaceae archaeon
AGCGGACGGCATCCAGGCCGAGACCAGCCTTACGGTTGATGGCGGCAGTATTACCGTTCAATCAGGCGGAGGCAGCGGCACCGTTACAAACCCCGGAAACGACCGCGGTATGGCTCCGGGAAACCGGGGGATGGTACCCACCACTGCTGAAAGCGATACACAGAGTGCGAAAGGCCTGAAGGCCGGGACCGCAGTCGTCATCTCGGGCGGAGCGATCAATATCGATTCATCCGACGATTCCGTCCATTCAAATGGAGCTGTCACGATTTACGGCGGAAACATTGTACTGGCCTCAGGGGACGACGCGGTGCATTCCGACTCGACCCTTGAATTAAACGGCGGAAATATCGTCATCACAAAATCTTACGAGGGAATGGAAAGCCCGGTCATCACCATCAACGACGGAGACATTCATCTTGTTGCAAGCGATGACGGGATCAACGCGGTAAACGGTGATGCAGGTCCAGAAACGAATGGACGCCCGGGCCAGAACAATTTCGAATCTTCCGGTAATAACTACCTGCATATTAACGGCGGATACCTCGTGGTAGATTCCGGAGGCGACGGTCTTGATGTGAATGGCCCGATCACCATGACAGGAGGAACGGTTATCATCAACGGTCCTACAAGCAATGGAAACGGACCACTTGATTATACTGGTTATTTCACAATTTCCGGGGGATATCTCCTCGCTGCAGGCAGCTCGGGCATGGCACAGGCCCCGGATGGTTCATCTACCCGGTATTCCGTGATGGTGACATACCCGGGTGCACAGCCGGCAGGCACGATGGTTCACATCGAAACGAAGGATGGCGAAGGAATCCTGACATTTGCCCCGGCAAAGACGTACCAGTCAGTCGTCTTCAGCTCACCTGATCTCACCCGCGATACTGGCTATATCGTGTATTCAGGAGGAAGTTCAACCGGTACGGTAAAGGACGGCATCTACACCGGTGGAACATACACCGGAGGCACTGAAATTGCCATCTTTACAATTTCAGGGATAGTAACAAGCATTGGTTCAACGAACCAGGCTATGCCGGGGCGCATGAATGTTACCACTCCTGCAAACATCCCTGGCGGAATGGCGGGCAACCGGACTGCATACCTGCCGAACACCCTTTCCGGTAACCGGACCGGCATTTTGACCGGAGATAGTACAGGTTTTGCTTCCGGCACCATGAACAGTATCACCTCCCGTTCGATTTTCAGTTCCCTGATCAGCAATATGACGGGAACTGTGCCAGGATATATTACAGGTATCACTTTTAGTAAAATGCCGGATGGAATGATGAATCGAACTCCCGGGTTTGTACAGGGAGGGATGACGGGCATCGCCTCCCGTACCATTTTTAACTCCCTGGCCGGGAATATGACCGACATGATGCCGGATGCACTGTCAGGATCCATACCGGGAACTGTGCCCGGTGGGATGATGGCCCCCGCCGCGGGTACTAACCAGGGTCGTATGGCAGGACCCATGACCGGGGATATTCCGAATGACATGCCCGGCAGCACCATTCCCGGGACCGGTCAGGGTCGTACGACGGGCGCCATGCGGCGATGAAAGGGAGGAGTGCCGATAATATTAAGCAGCGAATACATGGGTTCGGGATTACCTGCCTGTCCGGCAAATAATACCGTTCATCCTTCCGGATGATCGCGTGGTTAAGTCCTGAAACCTTCCGGCCCCTTCTATAGAAGACTGATTAGTCAGCGCCCGGACAGAACGGTCCGGAGAGTGCGGCATATCTGGCCGGAATCATCACAACTGCGGCGCCCTGAATCCGCAGGTCAGTAACGCAGATCACAGCACAGTTTTTCCAATAAAAATTGATCCATGCTTTAACAATCCGCCGCTTTTCAATACGCTTCAGGAAAATGTGAGTTCATATAAATATCCCGGTCCATACCTGCACTGATACTTTTTTTACCCGGAGCTGCCGATAGCCACATATTGAATACACCCCGGCGGAATAGTGTACATAATCAGGCAGCGGCTGTTTCGGACACGGTGTTTTCATGATCATTCCCATACCCACCTATGTCAATCCCTATCCTGAGGACATGCCGATGGGTGATGTCAATGAGTACTTAAATGACCTGGGGATCGGGCAGATGATCGACGGCATCATCCTCATGTGCATCGCGCTTGTCATCCTCATGATCTTGATTCCGCTCCTCCCGCATATCATCCGGTACATACGAAAGGATACAAAAAAAGTACAGTTTAAACACCGGAAATGCGGAGGTACCGGGATGATACGCGATGAATCAGGCGCGTATATCAGGTGTGAGGAGTGCGGGGGATACGGGTACATCGAACTGACCGGGGAAGACTGGTCTGTACTCAAATAAACTGACTGCTTCCGTTTCCGGCCCCCTGCTTTTCAAAAAGGACGTATCTTTTTACTTGCCAATCCTGACAAGCATCTCCTCAAGGCTCGGGTAATGCGACTCGATCCGTTCCACATTACCCCCCGAATCTGTGATTGCAACAGTAAGGCGGTTCATCTCCCCGATACTCCCTGCCCTTACATGGTAAAATCCTCCTTCAAGGGTGTAATCCGGGATCGCAAGGGCTGCAATGTTGAACGTGGTAAAATATATGCTGTAGCTGATCGACCCGAACATCTCCCGCAGTTCCGGCATCGTTCCCATGGCTATCACCGTTCCACGCCTGAGGATCATGACAAGGTCGCAGATTGCCTCAACCTGGTAGAGGTTGTGAGCTGAAAGGACTATGATCTTCCCGCCGTCCCGCAATTCCCGCAGGTAATCAATGATATAACGCGAGGTCATGGGGTCAAGGCCTGATGTCGGTTCGTCATAGATGAGAAACGAAGGGTCATGGATGAGCGAACGGGCTATCGCTACTTTTCGTTTCATCCCCTTTGAGAACTCACCGATCTTCTTCTTTCCCGGGTCAAGCGAGAGTGATTCCAGCAGCTCCTGCTGTCGTGACATAATCTCCTCACGACCGAGGCCGTATATTTCGCCAAAAAAAGAGAGGTACTCGTGGGCGGTCATCGTCTCGTAGAGCCTTGATTCTTCCGGAAGGTACCCGAGAATAGGTTTTATCGCGTCCGGGTCAGAGATGACGTCTATCCCGTTTATCGTCAGTTCTCCGGAAGTCGGGGGGATAAGCCCGGAGAGGATCTTTAAAAGGGTGGTTTTTCCTGCCCCGTTATGCCCGATAACCCCGAAAATTTTTGCATCTGCAAAATCAAAACTTACATGGTCGAGCGCCGGAACCCCGCCATATATCTTTGTCAGATCCCGCCCGTGAATCATTGCAGTCCCTGCTTTTACCAATCCTTGACCTGCAATGTATTATAGGTGCTGAACTTAACATTTCACAAAGAGGGTGGGTTTGAAGGTATTATCAGGGCTTCTTACAATTGCCCGCTGGGAGATAAAGAGACTGCTCGGGACGATGGGGACATCGGTGCTGCCAGCAGCTATAGTCCTCCTCATCCTTCTCGTTATCGTCACCGGGTTCACCGCAACAAGCGGATTGCACCTGCAGGACGGAATCTACAGAATAGGAGTAAATTATCCTCCTGCTGCCGATATCGTATCTGCTGATTCACGTTTCACCGTCTACCTTGCCGACACGGACACCCTTTATAATTCCCGGGATCTATTCGATGTCCTTATCCTTGGCGATCAGGTCTATGCGCAGGACACCGACCGCGGACGGGCGGCAGTGCGGACACTGAAACGGGACTATGAACGGTACTTAAACACGGTATACAGTCGTGAAGAGGACCTTTTTGCGGCCTATCCGCTCTGGATCGATGTCCAGAACGTAAAGAGCGAGCTTGACTTTATCGCGACCCAGTCCGGACAGCAGGTGGCGGCACCACGGCGGTCCTCAACTCCACCTGTACCGGAAGGTCCGGTTATCGAGATCCCGACACCTGCAGCCTCAATTGACATCCCGCAGGAGGATTTGAGGCAGGGGCTCCGGGAGATGGAGGGCCAGACCAGCCAGGTCGCACGCTACAGCGAGATCTTTTCATCGGAAGAAAGCCCGTTCGGCGATTTCAAGACCCCCTCCCAGCTCTCGCCACCCCTGCCGTTTGACTCGATCATCCTGATATTTGTCTTTATTTTTCCGCTCTACTTCATGTCCCAGTTCTTCATGATGAGTATCATGAACGAGAGGCTTGAAAGGCGTGGAGAAGCACTCCTTACGGCACCGCTTCACCCTTCCGTCATTATTGCCGGGAAAGCACTTCCCTACCTGCTGGCGATGGTTGCGATATCGGCTGTTATCGGCCTCTGGCTCAATGCATCGTTGATGATCCTCTTCCCGCTCATCCCTGTGATCCTCTTTTTCCTTGCAAATGCCCTTATCATCGGAATGGTCTCGAGGAGTTTTAAAGAACTCTCATTTATCTCAATATTCTTCTCGACGCTGGCGACGTCATACCTCTTTTTCCCGAGTATTTTTGCAAACGTCCATATTATCAGCCTGATCTCGCCCCTCACCCTTATTGTGTTCACCCTGCAGGGCGAGCCGTACACACTGACCCAGTACCTCTTCGCGACCTCGCTTTTTTACCTGACCGCTGCGGTGCTCTTTTATATCGGGATTGTCAACTTCCGCGAGGAACGTCTCTTTACCCTCTCGCGGCTGATGCCCACGATCAGGGAGTACATAGGGACTGCCCTTTCGGTCAGGCACCCGTGGATCTCGCTTTTTGCCCTGAACGCATTCTCGATACCATTCGTCTTCATGGCGCAGATGTTGCTGCTGGTCCTTTTTTTCAACCTGCCCATGCCCCTGTCGCTGGTCCTTCTCCTCGTCTCTGCCGCTTTTGTTGAGGAAAGTGCAAAATCGATAGGGATCAGCACGCTTATGTTCAGGGAAACCGGGATCTTCAGCTGGAAACGGATAGTATCTGCATCCGCCGTCACTGCAGCGGCATTTCTCTTCGGGGAGAAACTTCTCCTCTTTGTCACGCTTTCACAGATATCTGAATCAATATTCGGGAGTATTCTCTTCCTGTCGCTCGGTGTCATCTGGCTGCCGTTCCTGCTCCACTTCACCGGGGTGTTCATCGTCGGTGCATCGATCCGCCTGCTCGGGCGACGCGGATATATACCAGGGATTCTTGCAGCGACCGTGGTCCATTGTATTTATAACCTTTACTTTATCATGGGGTGGTTTGGATGAAAGGTAAAAATATCAGGATTGTGATGAAAAAAGACCTGAAAGGACTCTTAAACGAGAGGACAATCCTCCTTGCAATAGTACTCCAGATCTTTGTTGCCATGTTCTCATCCTTCCTTGTCGTCGGGCTTACCTCGATGTACGACCCGTCCTCGCTTTCACGGTATTCCGGGGTGAGATACCCTGTCGCATACAGCGGTTCGGATTCTGCACTGCAGGACTACTTATCAGAAAACCGCGAATTCCAGGTCTACCAGATGGACCTGTCCCCGGCAGTTGCGGCCCTTTCGGAACGGAAACTTTCGGCGGTCATATACGTACCTGATACGCCCCCCGATGCCGGGGAACCGGTAAAAATTACTCTCTATACTATTCAGAACGATATTTCGTCGACGATTGTCAATGTCAGGCTAAAGGAACTGTTTCTTCGGTATGAAAATAACTTAAGGTCGATCCGTGAGCCACGGCTCGATATCATTCCCATCGCCCTCGAGTTCCCGGAACAGACCGGTGGAAGCGATTTTTATGAATTTATCTACGCCCTCCTTATCCCACTCCTCCTTTTTATGCCGGCCATCATATCCTCGGCCCTTGTCATCGACATCGTGACCGAAGAATACCAGCACAGCACCCTCGAGACCATTCTTTCAACACCGGTAACCCTCGGTGAAGTGATATGGGGGAAGGTTCTCGCCTGCGAAGTTCTCGTGCCGCTCCAGGCGGGGGCATGGATCGTGCTCCTCTCCTTAAACGGGGTGATCATCCAGAACATTCCTGCCATCCTCATCCAGGTCATGATCTTCTCCATGATCCTGATTCTTCTTGGAGCCCTTACCGCACTCTATTACAGGGAACGGACGGCTGCACAGTTTATTTACTCGACCGTAGTCGTGGTCCTGATGCTCCTTGCACTGGCAGTTCCCGACAACCCGCTCAACCTTGTTGCACGACTGGCAACCGGGACAGCAGGGTCAGAACAATGGCTGATTTTCGCCCTTGTCGGGCTTTTTGTGCTCTTCCTTGCACTCCTTACGCAGTGGGCTGCAGAATGGGCAGCAAGGAAAACCCTTGCCGGGTGATCCATATCTGCCCCGGGTCTACATTTTTTTAAAAAACACCTGTGAGAACTATGTTCACAGGCTTTACTTATGAAAACCAATGGGATTTCCATGCCAAAAATAAGGTGTATTACCAGGAATTTCATTGATATCCCGGCCGGGTTTCCTCTCCTGCTTTCGGACCTTTTCGATAGATTGAAGTTATCGCTGACAATTAATACGTATTCAGGTGTGCGCGGATGTATTGTTCGAAATGCGGAAGAGAGACAGAAAATGCGGGTAAATTCTGCCAGTGGTGCGGGGCTGACTTAAAAGCGACACCCCCGAAACCGCTTCTCCGGAAGAAAGTGGCAGGTGTGAATACCGAAAATTTTTCAGGGCTGGGAAGGCGTTTTCTGGCGTTTATCGTCGAGTTTATATTCATCCTGATTATCGATCTCGTCATTACAGGAATTTTTGGATTGAACGAGGGAATCCGGATGGTCTACCAGTACCTGCGTCACCAGCCCATGACAGACCGTTACGGGCAGGTTGTATATTCCCTGGTCCCGCAACAGGTCATCATTGCGTTTCTTGTTCTCGTCATCCTCGTCCCGTGGCTTTATTTTGCATACCTCGTAAGTTCAAAAAACCAGGCGACCCTCGGCAAGATGGCCCTCCGTTTAGCGGTTACTGACATGCAAGGGAACCGGATCACGTTTTCACGGGCATCACTCCGGTTTTTTGCAAAAATCCTTTCATTCCTTCTGATCTTCATCGGGTTCATCATTATTGCATTCACCCGCTACAAACAGGGACTCCATGACATAATCGCCGGCACCTTCGTATTTGAGCAGTAATCAGGTCATTTCATTTTTTTACCGGGAATCTCATTACCAGGAGCGCACACGCACCCTTTCGTGACGCAGTCCCGGAATTGTCCCCGGACCGTATCCGGAGAACCGGCAGGTTTCGTACGTGAAGCAGGGGATCTTTTGCCGAGGCGAAACCCGGACGGTGAACCAGATGAGAAAATCTCACAGGAGAGAGTAATTAAAAATTAACATCAGATAACGAAGAAAAATAAGGGATTTCAATATTATTTCCAGGCCTTCCTGATATTAATCATACTTTCCTTTCAGTCCTGCCCACCCGGTAAACCCGCAGTAAATGCACCCTGCTCCGTCGCAGTGTTTGCATTTCACCGCAGGTGCCTTTACAAGAACATTTCCGGTCTTATCGCAATACAGGCACCCCGCACCCTCGCAATGACAGCACCTGACACGTACAAATTCTTTTTTGGGTCCTTCCATCCTGATCTCCTCTCTTTAATATTCAGAACGTGAACCCTGTTAAAAGTTGGGAAATGAGAAGAGTGCCAATGACCAGATCAGCCATGACCCGTGTCTTCATGCAGGATTATCATCTGGCAAGTCCTGATTCCATCGCCCTGACAACCGATTTCAACACTTTCACCCTGGCAAAATATTTATTGTTCGCTTCAACGACTGTCCACGGGGCAGACTTCGTGCTTGTGTATTCAAACATATCACGAAGTGCTTCTTCATATTCATCCCATTTTTCCCGGTTCCGCCAGTCATCCGGTGTGATCTTCCACCGT
>JBFYKV010000061.1:0-11444 GCA_041305745.1 Methanoregulaceae archaeon
TGAGTATAATTCTATAGTATCGCTATCTTTCAGGTTATTCTGGTTATTTTCAGCCACTAATTGTTACTACGTCTTCATTGTACTAGGATCTTGCGGTCGGAGCTGAACAGTTACAAAAAAAGAATCTCCTTTTGAGACGCAATTTCCTCCTTCGTTGATGGGGGAAGGATGAGAACCGGTACTGGATGGTGATAACAGGACCCGGGAACGAACAGGGAATCAATGGAGGCCTCGTATTCCACCATGGTTCCAGGCCTTCGGAGGGACTCTCCGCGAACGCATTCTTCTCGCGCTCATCCATATAACAAAGTGTTATAAAATGCGTCCTTTTCGTTATATGTTGCTATCGCAAAAGCGGCAAATATCACCGGGGTGCGGGGGCAGAGCACGAAGTGGGAGCCCCCGGGAGCGCACGTGTTTCAATATGTTTTTTCCAGTGCCTTTTTCATCTGGTGGCCGGGCAGCTGATAGTTACGGAGCATACAGATCAAAGGAATTAATGCATCAGAAAAATATAGGGCGTGCATGAAACTAATAGCGGTCATTATTGCCCTCTGCCTCCTGATCAGTCCGGCTGCCGCACTCTCCCTGCCGCACATGGCATTCTTCACCAGGCCTGCCATCACCCCTGACCTCGTGCACGTTGCTTCGTTCGAAGGCGGAGAACGTTTTCAGGCTGGTGATTACCCGGTCATCGTCCTCACCGGCTCCTATCGTGAGATGGGTCGGCAGTACGGCAGCCTGATGAAGGCCGAACTGAACGAGGAGTACTCATTCCTGCTCGACACCCTCACCAAACGGGGGTTCACACAGGAAGAGATACGAAAAGACGGGCGGGAGATAACGGCATTGTATCCGCAGCGTGTAAAGGAGATCTTCACCGGCATGGCGGAGACCTCGGGCCTGACACCTGAGGATATCGCCGTCATCTACTATGGGGCAATCTTCCAGCTTATGGCAACACCCCCTGTTCCGGTATCCTGTTCGTATCTTGCTGCATGGGGGGACTACACCACGGACGGCTCCGTCGTGGTCTCCCGCAACTGGGACCTCGACGATGGCGTAATTCCATTCACGAAATGGTATGTCCTTACAGTATACCGGCCCACGGACGGCAGCAACAACATCGCGACCTGGAGTCCCGCAGGGATGCGGCCCGAGACCTTTATGAATAGCAGGGGACTCTTCATCGCGAACGACAACCCCGGCTTTATTGATAATGCGCCGGAGGCCCGCCCGGAATTCATCACGGAGTTCTTCCGGTTCATGTTCGATTACTCTGACTTGAACGGACTTGATGCCGGCATCCGCGGGACCGCCCCGGATACCGCCTGGATCGTGGACGTTGCCGGCCCTGACAGGTCGTACGTGTACGAAAAGATGACCAACAGTACACTTCAAAGGTCAGGTGAAGGGGTCATCGCAGCGGCCAACCATTACGTTGACCCGTCCTGGAACTTCCCTGAGCCTCCCGAACACTCGCTCTCACGCTACAACAACCTCCTCCGGCAGGCAGAAGAAGCAAAGGGGTCGATCGATGCCATAAAGATGATGCAGATCCGTGACGTCTGCCTTGAGGACGGCGGGTCAAAGTTCTGCCATTCGGAACTCTTTGGCGCAAAGTATTCCAGTAATCACCAGGTTGTTTTCGTGCCTGAGTCGCGGACACTCTGGATGAAGGCAATGGACCGGGACTGGCAGAAGGTCGAGCTTGCCCCGCTGTTTGGGAAATGAAAGCGTGGGAGAGATTTTTTAACCGGATCCCGGGCTGGCCGGGAAGATTCTCCCCCCATTTTTTCCAATTTCCCAGTGTTTATGTCCTCCATTCCGACCTCGAGGGCGACCGCGAACAGCAGCGATTCCAGGAAACAGCGCATTGTTCACCACTGACACTCAGTGATTCGCTCCCTTCCGGTCGCTCGGACCACTGCGGCCGGTCCAGCTCCGTGGATGACATCATCATAGGTCTGCCCGGGCTTCCTGAGCAGATGAACCGTTTCCCAGGTACTGGGGCATACGGAGATTCTCCTGGTTGCGCATTCCCGTGCAGTCATGACCGGATTGTGAATATTGTAAATATTTACCATTTTTGTCCAACCTCATTACTTCACGGTTTTGCCTGCGCCTTCTTACCCTCTGTTTGATTCGGGATTGCACCCCTCTTTCTAAAAAATGTTTCCAGCCATGTGTTTTAAATAATTATGCGCATATGAGGAATATGGTGCCAGAACAGGTACCAGGAGAGTATCGATGCCAGGACGAGATGGAACGGGACCCCAGGGAAAAGGTCCGATGAGCGGAAAGGGAATGGGCAACCAGCAGGGTGCAAAGCGACGCAGACGAGGGAATGCAGAATCCCAACCAGAACCCGCAAAAAAGCAATGAGGATTCGTGAAGCGGATCGCAGAGTCCCTTAGGTGCCATGCCTGCGGGAAAAATGTGCCGTGAGTAGAACAAAAGAAAATAGCAGAAAGAAAGGATGATTCCGAATACCCGTTTGTACCTGCTCGTCACAGGTAACCTGGTGACTGGATCATAAAAGCAGATTATTTTTTACCCTGCCTCGCTCGCAGGATTATTAATCATCCACCTTTTTGTTTATGGTGTCTTTATGGTAATTTACTGGTACCAGTACTTCTCTAAATTTTCATCCATAAACCTTGGATAGTCAACAACTTTACCAACCTCCAATCCACCGACACAACGAAGAACAGAAATAAACGTAATGAATTTGATTTTTTTTCGGAGCCCTTCCCGGACGAAGAGCCGGAAGAGAACAAACCGGAACAAATCATCGTCAATCGTTCTTTGCCCTCGTTGAACCTTTGAGAAGAACATCCATTGAAGAGCCACCCGGATATTCTTGAGAAGGAACGAGATTATCGTCAGCAGGTACCGGAGCACAACATTATGGGAAGAGGTTTTAGCTTTCACGATGTTCCGGATACGGTATGTAGACTCGATAGCGAACCGGTTCTATTAGACCAGATGGACCTTTCGGGGCTTCCAGTCAATACCATACACGACATAACCGAGATTCACATTCCCTGGTTTCTCATTCCTTTCCTTGAGGTACTGGACATCAATCGCGAGGGAAAGATCAAGAGGTTCGCCGGTTCTCATCATCGTGTAACGGGCATACCGGGAATAATTCCCCAGGAGAATCTTCTTGAGTTCCTAGCCGTGCTTTCTCACCGGAACACTGTGCGGGACGCTCCCTTTCTGGAGAGACGAGAACACATCGTTCGAGTAAAAACCCCGATCAGGACAGAGTACCTCGATATTCACGTTTGCATCGTCAACGATGGTCTGGAATTTACGAATGTACTCGACCTTTGATACTCCTTTCTTTACCGGGAGAACTGCGAGGGTCACCGGTGGCCTTTTATGGTGAAGTAGAGTGAAACATACGAGCAAAATGTTGTTTTGGAATCCTTCATTTTGCTCTTGACGACGTAATCTTTGTTTACGTCCTTCATCTTGCAATATTTTTTCTTATAGGGTTTTTCTCATGATTCCGGCATGTTCAGTGATATTAGAATCGCCATCATCTACTACCCTTCCGGAGGCGTGGGGAGGTCCGGGGGTTCGTTCATGAAGATCCAGAGTGTCCGGTAATCCTTCGGGCGTATTGTCTGTAACTCGTTCAGGAGGGTTCGGGTCGATCTTGCCGGATTTCCCTGAAGGATTCCCACCGTTCACGCTCAGCAGGTGTCTGGTTGGAACCGATGGAAGCTGGTATTGCTGCCGTTAATGTCGTTGCTTTTCCTCTACCGACAATGCGATCGGGTGTTTTCGTAATCGGTAGAACCGAAGTCATGCCAGATTAATCTGATCCGGTGTCTTTGTCCCCGCCGCACCGGAACCCTGCTCCTTTTCAGTGCATCCGTCCGCAATGATGCTCCCGAACACGAGCAGGGCGATAATTACTCAAAAATGATTGGTTGTTATTCAGGTCCAAGGAAAAATGATACAATGGTTACGCCAATTGCAGTTCCCAAGGGAAGTATCCAGTTAACCTTCCCTTCAATAAGGTAACTCAATATCGAACCTATTGCAAATGCAACCAGCCCGAATATTAACGAATACCAGATTTTTTCATACGTTTTAGTACCTCGCTGGACATTTAACAATATCCTCGCCGGGGCCGGCACCGCTACGGCTCCACGCTCCTCGCACTGACAGGACGGCCTCTTCCTCTCCCGTCATTCCGGGACTTCATGGGGGGACAAGGGGGTGCCAGCCAATTTCCCAGAGGGTATATGGAGGATGGCAGTCTACCGCGAAGAGGGTGCCTGCCCGATACCAATCTCCATTAAGTCCTCGCCGAGGATCAGCCTCCCGGTAAAGTTCTGCTTCACCCGCATCAGCTTCACCGGATCAATGTTTGCAGGCACGAAGTGATTGAGGACCAGCGTATCGACACTGCAATTGGTGGCGACCGAACCGACCGCGTCGATGGTCGTATGGGATGTCAGCAGGTGCGTCTTCAGCGCATAAGCGGGAGTTCCCTCCTCGGGATACCCCATCCTTTCATCAATCCAGTCCCTGTCGATGACCTCGTGCACCAGGATGTCGGCCCCGGCGGAGAGTTTCTCCAGGTTGCCTTTCGTGTCCGCACCTGTGTCCCCCGAGAAGACGACCGATCCGTCATCGGTGTCGAACCGGTATGCAAACGACGGGAATACCTGGTGGTGGTCGACGAGGATCGCGGTCACGACCACATTCTCATCCCTGTACACCTCAAAAGGTTCCATTGCGGCGCACGTGATCGAGTCGGGGAGATCCACTCCGGGGACCGGGAAGTCGATATCCCCGGGCTCGTTGCCCCCGATCTCCCTGATCTCGACCAGTTTCGTGTAATCACGGTAGGCGTTGTCCAGCGTCATGTCATTGATCGCCTGCGCATAGGCCTGCCAGATATGGCTCGTCATCAGCCGGGTCCCGGGGGTGGCAGTGACAAGGGCGGGATTTGCACTGTCCGTATAGATGACCGTCCCGCTCCGGTTGAGGTACTGGGATTTATCGACTTCAATGGCTCCCCGATCCGCCGGACCGATTACCACCAGGGGTACGATGGATACCTCTCCCGTCTGGGGATCTGTCCGGGTGCCAAGGCCTGACCCGGGACCTACCAGGAGAAGGGAGGGGTAATCCGCGACATGATCCGGGTGGAGGTGGGTGAAGAAGAGTGCCCGTGCATCCTCGAGGAACGTGGACGTGGTAGCACCGCTCCCGCCTTTATTGAACGCCTGGGAGAGCCTCGCCGCCGAACCCTGCCCGAGGTCGACAATATAGATGGTATCGCCGACCACGAGCGCTGATGAGGAACTCGCACGGTCTGTATCCGGCCACCAGCTTACGCCTCCGGTGGTACCCAGGAGCACAAGCCGTGTCTTCTCCGACCCATCGCCTTTCCTGGGCAGCGTCACGAAGAGAAGCTTCTCCTGACCGGCAACTACCGTTGCCGTTCGGTTGACTGTCTCATACCCGGTCTTCGAGACCTGGACCGTACACTCTCCCGGTTCAAGATCTTTCACGACGAGAGGGGTGAACCCTGCTGAATCCCCGTTCAGGAGGACTGATGCACCTGTCGGGGCAGACTGGATACGCAGGCTCCCGAAGGCAGGGACGAGGGTCGCGGTTACGGCGGTCGGTTTTCCGGCAGTGACGGTCACGTTCCTTTCATACGGTGCGTACCCTTCCTTTGCGAGGACGAGACAATACACGCCGGGATCGATCCCGGAGATCCTTCTTGGGGTTGAGCCCTTTACCGCCCCGTCAAGAAGGATGGTTGCCCCGGACGGGAGAGAGAAGACGCTGAGCACCCCGGATGAGAGCAAGGTCCTCGTCGGGATGGGGCCAGGACCCGACCCATCGGCATGGACGATGAAAATCGAGGTCGGCTGGATCCCCGTCATCCCGGGAGGCGTGTCAGGGCAGAGATTTGCCGATGCCTGCCCGGAGACGAACAGGATGGACAGTCCGGAACCGTCAGCAGGGTCTTTGTATACGGCCTCCCCGCCGGGGAGGAGCGTTTCGCTCCATACCTCCGCACCGTTCCGGGAGATGGTCACGTTTACCGCCTGTGCCGTGCAGATCGCACCGGAACAATCCCTGCAGTCGGGCTGCATCGCGACATCCAGGGAGTATCCCGCGACCAGGGGTGCACGGAGCAGGCCGGGCTCACCAAACAGGTCAGTCGCATGGAGCGGCTCGGATGAATAGGAGGGCGCCAGGATCCCGATCCCGGTCCACTTCACTCCCTGTGAACCGATACTCCCCGCCTCTACGGATGAACCGATCCCGATATGGTCAAAGACCTCATGATCGGGCACGCTGCCGGTAAGCATTTTCGGGGTCATTGATATCCAGGAACATGGGTTCTCCCTCCCGTCGTATATGCAGCCCCACTTATGAGTTGCGAGGATGGTGACGGTGTTGTCGGATTCCGAAACGCCGATCACCGACCCGCGGAAGCTGTACGACGGGAGTGTGGCTCCCGCGGGAAGGCAGCAGGCGCACAGGGCCAGGATCAGGAATATGATGATGAGCGTTCGTTTTTGGATCATACGATCGTCTCCGCCGGAATAATCCGGAAAGAATGGAGAATGATATGCGGGGGAGGATATAGGTATATTGAAATTGGGTCTGGGGCTTTAAGGGAGAGGGGCGGTGAAAAGAGCAGGATTATAGGACATCTGTGTATATCACATAACTGAACGCAACACACCCATCTTGCCGGGTATATTGTTATCCTGTCAATACGACCTTCAGGTCCTGGCAGACATCGCATGCTTCCAGATCCCTGCCGATAATCTCAAGCGGGTCAGAAGTTTTTTCAATCGCTGTTCGGGTGGAAGATTGAGCCCAATACCAGGCTCGAAGACAGGACCCTGCAGTGACAGGATATCATCATCGGTGAATCGAAAGAAGGATCAATGAACATGGGCGGGCTGAATAAGCGGATGAGACCTTTCCCGATCACGAACTTAGTGAACGTTGAAGATTTGGACCAGGTCCCGGGAGGGAGAAAATCCCGGCGGGAGATTATCATGCCGGGGACCGGGTTCCAATACGTTCGGTCTGTCTTGATAAGGACATGAAAAAATTGCCATGGCGGTCTGTTGATATGGAAGGCGCCATAAAAGTCGGAAAGGATATATAAAAAGATTCTGTGAGGGATTTGTACCCACTGTCAGAGTGCCTCAGCCCGGATTTGAACCGGGGACAACCAGATCTTCAGTCTGGCGCTCTCCCAAACTGAGCTACTAAGGCAGGACTACAATATTTGTCGTTCAGGATTATAAATGATATCATTTCATCAGATGAAACCGGGTACATGCTACCCATTTTTATGTCAGGCGGTAAATTCTTTGAGGATGTCAGGTGCGGGCAGAGTAAAAAAAGATGGAGAGGACGGACTTGTTGTATCGGTCGAGTCACGGAGATCAAACGTGGTCCATGTTACTCACAATGACCTCGACGCGGTAGGATCCGATGCAATCCACAGGATGAAGTTCGGGGAGATAATGACCATCTTCTGTTCTGTCGGCAGTTTTCCGGGAATACTCGATCGCGTGGCAGGTGTTTCCGGAAAAGGAGACCTCCTGAGTATCAGTGATCTCGGGTTCCAGCGCCAGGCACAGGCAGGCCTCGAAAAGGCGAAGAAAAACGGATGGCGAATAGAATGGCGCGATCATCACCGCTGGAACCGGGATGAGATAGATTCTGCGGAACCCCTCACAGACCTCCTTGCAGTCGATGTGTCAACCTGCGCCTGCGGGATCTGTGCCCGTGACCTCCTGCCTGATAATGCAATGGCACAGGAAGTCGCCCGTGTTGTCTGTGACTATGATCTCTGGAAAAACCAGGACCCGCGGGCGGCAGTACTTGGCCAGGTACTGCAGAGGAAAAAGAACAGGGACCATGTGAGGGACTGCCTTATAAAAGGAATATTTACAGACGAGATAATTGAGAAGGAGTACTCCGAGATCAGAAACGAGATGAATGGCATGATGGAAAAAAGTGCCAGAAAGTCTGTAATACTCGGGAAAAAATATAAAATTGCATTCGCTCCGCTCTATGGCTATCCGAGCGAGACTGCGGCGTATATCCGGAACTCACTCAGCACAGATATCGAAGTAATCGTCTCAAAGAACGGTCGGTTTTCGCTCCGGTCGGTTCCGCCCGTCAGTCACCTTATCGCGAGGGAATTTTCCGGAGGGGGCCATCCCAATGCTGCAGGGGGGTCATTCGAGTTCTCCCACTGGGACCGCTTCCTTTTCTGGCTTTTCCGGAAAAACTCACATTTTGATAAATTTGTAAAACTCGCCGAAACTATGTAGAGATCGACGAGTCGTTGACAAGATGGTCCCAGTATGAGCTGCACTCACCGGGACAATATCCCCCTGTCATAATTGTATCAGCGTCCCGCTGGTCCATGAGTTCGAGTAATGATTCCCTTGTCGGGTCAAGCAGGATAATTGTACCGACCTCGTATTCATCCATTGCCCTGACGAGGTCAGGTATATTTACTCTGGAAACCGCGATATCCCTCTGGAATTCAAGGATCGTTTCTATTTCATCCTTTGACGGATTAAAAGCCAGAAAATGAGTTTTTTTCCCGGAAAGTGCTTCCATCTCTTCCGGGATTACGGAAGTTCCGGCCAGCACGTGCCCATGGATCCCTCTGTCCCTCATTGATCGCGCCAGTACTTTATAGGCACCATAAAGCGCCTGCCCCGCCTCATCGGAATCTCCATAATACTCGTCCAGGATCCCCAGATTATGGGGTGCAGGCAGGCAGAACCAGACGTCTTTTTTCATTTGCACGCATTCATCTGCATCATCTGCGATACGACCGCTATCACACCCGATCTCTTCGATAATACGCGAGTCAGCCACCCCGGTGAATGCATCAGTAAGCCTTGACATATAAAAAAGACCTCCGGCACAGGCAGAATCGATTTTTGCTCTAATCTGCGGGAGAAGGGTCTGTTCAATATGATATGTTGTCAGGTCTCCCTCACGTCCGCGTCGCCCTGACACCCACTCTGCCAGATCACCGGGTGTTGGTATTGTACTCTCTGATCCAAACGATCTGGTTGGAAATGTGAGTTTTTTTCCCATGTAATCATCTTATTTATAGCATCATTATCAAAAGCATAGTGATGAGTGATAAACCATTACTGGTGACATGCGGACTCCCGTATACCAACGGTCCGTGCCATATCGGCCATTTGCGGACATATGTACCTGCTGATTTTTACGTCCGGTATATGCGGCGCACAGGAGTCGATGTCGTCTTTATCTGCGGTTCGGATAATCACGGGACACCAGTGGTGGTGAGCGCGGAAGAGGCAGGGATCACCCCGAGGGAACTCTGCGAACGCTATCACCAGCACTTTGATAAGACATTTCAGCGCATGGCAGTCAGGTTCGACCATTTCGGGATGACTGACGACCCTTCAAACCATAAGAGGACAAAACAGATTGTTTCAGAACTGGTCAAAAACGGATACGTCTATTCAAAGGTCATCCAGCAGAGTTTTTGTGTGAAATGCAGGAGGTTCCTTCCAGACCGCTACGTTGAGGGGATCTGCCCGCACTGCGGGACACCTGCCCGCGGCGACGAGTGTGACCAGGGCTGCGGCCGTCACCTTGAGCCGGGCGAGATACGGGAGCCTGCCTGTACTGTATGTGGCACGCGTGCAGAGTTCCGGGACCAGGAGCATTATTTCTTTAAATTAAGCGAATTTCAGGACTATCTCCTTAACTACCTCGACAATCTGAAAGGGACCTTAAATGCCCGTAATTATGCCCTTGGCTGGGTCCGGGACGAACTCCATGACTGGTGTATCACGCGGACCCTCGACTGGGGTGTAAAATTCCCCGGGCGGGATGATCTTGTCGTCTATGTCTGGGTCGATGCCCCCATAGGGTATATCTCATTTACCGAAGAATGGGCAAAAAAAGCCGGGAAAGACTGGCGAAAATACTGGTGTGGCGATTCGGACGTGATCCATTTCATCGGCGGAGATATCATCTATCACCATTGTATCTTCTGGCCGGCACTCCTGAAAGGGTCCGGATACGGGACACCCCATGCAGTGGTGGCAAGCGGAATGGTCAAGGTGGATGACCATAAATTCTCAAAATCACGCGGCTACGTGGTCTGGACAAACGACGACTACCTTGATCGCGGTCTGTCACCTGACTACCTGCGTTACTACCTTCTCTCATATACCAACCATACAAAGGAACTGAACTTTTCCTGGAAGGTGTACCAGGAGCGGGTCAATAACGAACTTGTCAATACACTGGGTAATTTTGTCTACCGGACCCTGTTCTTTGCACATAAGGAATTTTCAGGAATCCCGGATCTCCCGACAGATGACGCTATCTTTATTGAGATAAAACAGTCACTTTCCGGGATAGATGCGGCAATGAAGGAATATGAATTTAAAGGCGCAATCGATTCCATGATGGCCCTCGCTGCATTTGGCAATAATTACATCCAGACAAATGCACCCTGGAAACTGATAAAAAGCGACCGGGATGCAGCGAAGCAGGTCATCAGGAATTGCCTGACGCTTGTGAACGCTCTCGCACTCCTGGCAGAACCGGTCATACCACAGAAAGCACAGAGCATCTGGGAAGCCCTTGGTAATTCAGACGCAATATCAGGCCATTCCATTCAGGAAGCACTTACAGAACCCAAAGGACATCCTCTGCCTTCACCAAAACCGCTCTTTGAGAAACTCGATGATACACTCATCGCAGAGCTCGACGCCCTGCTGGCAAAAAGGGTCGAAGAGGCATCCAGAAAGCCGGTCAAACAGGATATCATCACTATCGAGGAATTTTCACGAATCGAGATGCGTATCGGAAAGGTGATATCAGCAGAAAATGTCCCGAAATCAAAGAAACTCCTGAAACTGCAGGTTGACCTCGGGACAGAACAACGACAGATCGTGAGCGGGATCGCACAGTTCTATAATCCCGCTGAACTTGCCGGGAAGCTTGTGGTAGTTCTTACAAATCTTGCACCTGCAACGATATTCGGGATTGAAAGCAATGGTATGATCCTTGCTGCCGGAGACTCTGCGTCGTTACTGGTTCCACTAAAGGAAGTTGAACCCGGGACAAAGATCAGGTAATACGTTCTGGGGGAGAAACGGGCAAATCAGGTCCTCCAACCTCATTTTTAAAGACTCTAATCTTGGTCAGATATCAGAGAACAGGTACCGATAGTGCTGTTCAAAGCGGGATACTCACTTTGACAGGATGAAATACAAAATATCGACAACTGCTAAAATAGAGTCGAATAGGGAGAACAAGTTACCCTGTTCCCCCCTTCCAAGAACCGTACGTGAGCCTTTCGATTCATACGGCTCAAGCACTTCACAACCCAATATTTGGGCGGCAAACAGCGAAGTAAG
>JBFYKV010000062.1:0-7400 GCA_041305745.1 Methanoregulaceae archaeon
AAGAGTTTATTCTGCTTGATGATTTTCATGCGTAAGGCCTGTGACCGTAGGTCTCATAGGTGTTTTTTTAGAATTTCGTTTCTGCAGGAATGTTTTTCGCGTTCAGATATTTTCATAAAACTCCCGGACTCTCTGGAAAATGCCGCATAATCAGCAAAAAAATAATCCGGAACAGGTGTTGCGGACGAAAAAAGCCCTGCTGCAACTTTTTTCCGGCTGTCAATACAGGGTATGTTTCAAAATCTGAAACTCATAATTCCTATTATTATATCCGAAATTACACAATAAAGTGGTGGTTTTCTATGCCTGCGACGAATAGTCTGTTATCCTGTGAATCAGTAAACGTCACACGTCCGAATACAATGAATAGCAGGAATTCCAAAAAAAGTCCTTATTACAATCCATCCCCTTTCGGTGACGGAAAGAGGAAAAACGATACAATATTAAGAAAATTTGTAGAAGAATGCAATAATAAGGGAATACTGGTTATTGCTGAAGAATTGAACGAACTGGATTCATACCTGAATTTTATTTCCGATCATGTCGTTACAGGGGAAGGGTATGGTGTACCTTCCATGTTGCTCTGGTCAGAATGGGCAAAATATTACATGCGCCAGACACAAAAATGTCCGGTTTTCATTCATGAAAACGAATTCAGGTACCTGATACTGCAACAATTTAACCTCCGTTTAACGGAAGATATCTCTTCCGGAGCGGTATATTCAGGTTTACAGTTTGTTTCAGATAAAACAAAACGAAGGATTCAAAATACCGCGTATAAATAAACGTTTCCGGAACTTTGCATGCAGGAACCTGGCGGGTCAGCATCGTATTCACATCAACCCCTCTGATTTTTTCAGGCGACGGTTTCACAGGGATTGAAACGAATGTGCGACAGAGTAGTAAATGCCCTTTGGAGTATCACGGGGGCCGTGATGTTTCGCTGCTACCATCCGTTTTTTAAAATAAAAACCCCTGCGACTCCGGTCCTGCGACCATTTCGTTACCTAAAATTTTTGTCGTTAATCCCCTGGGTACTCCGGCTTCCATCGCCCAGAATGTGCTGGAACACCTGTTTGAAATCATTGAGTTTCTGGCTGAAGTGTTTTTTCCCTTTTTCTGTAGGACAATACAATTTTGATTTCCCTGATACCCTGATCTCCAGGTACCCTTCCTCCAGATGTTCATGAAGGAGGGTGTAAACGCGTGCCTGCGGGACATGAACATTATAGCGGTTGTGGATCTCATGAACGATGTCGTATCCTGAAACCGGTTTGTCAAGAAGGGCAAGAACCACCGGTTCAAGCAACTTTTTTACGACATCATCGATGGTTGACTGGGGTACAATAGAGACAGAACCGGCAGGAAATGTATGGTGGGCAAAGGAGAGCGTTGTTTCTTTCCCGGTTGAAACGATAATCTTCGGGATTCCCTCGGCCAGGGATTGTATCCGGATGTGATCAAGGTTCTCCATATTCACGGCAATAATCCCGGAAACCGGAATCCCGCTCTCTTTTTTCGAAAGAATTAAAGTCCTGATGGCCAGGATATCGTCGAATTCTTCGGTTTCAGAAAAATCAAGGAGGATTTGCAATGAATTCGTTGCGGCTTGATTCTGCAGGGATCCGGTACAATTTTCCAGGAGTGGAAGCAGGGTAAATTCTTCGTTTCTTTTTATCCGGTGAGTGAACAGTTCCTCCTTCTGGATCTCTTTTGGGAAGAATTTTGGAAGGGTTGAATGGGAATAGGCAAACAGGTTGCGCCCACCCTTTTTTATACCCTCTTCGATTGCAAATTTGAATATAGGATCTTTCGCGACCTGTTGGGTGTAAAGATAGAGAACGATATCGGTGAAGATGTCTTTTAAGAGGACTGTTTTTATCTCAGGGAGATCGTAATATTCCAGGCCGTCCTGTGCCACCATCGCGGATACGAATCCCGGTAAATTTTTACCCCGTGCGGATTTTTTAACGTTCTTCTCCTGCTGCTGCTCTGTTGCTTTTCGAAACAGTGCTACTTCAATGGCAGCTTTGATCTCCAGTTCATTGAAAGGTTTGACAATATACCCATACGGCCGGACATTTTTTGCTTTTTCAATTATTGCATCGTCAGCATAGGAAGTAACAAAAACAACAGGGATGTCCATCTCTTCGGTGATTATTTTTGCCGCTTCAATGCCATTCATCTTTCCCGGCATCACGATATCCATCAGCACAATATCAGGCCGCACACTCCTGGCTCTCTCTACCGCTTCTTCGCCGGTTGCGACCATACCTGAAATTGTATATCCCATTGCGCTCAGGCGTTCTTCCAGCTGCATCGTGATGATCGCTTCATCATCGACCACAAGTATCTTAGACATTAGGTTATCTCACCGTTAAAATGACAGGAAATTCGAGAATCGTTTCAGTACCCGGGTGGCTGTGCATCGTCAGGGTCCCTTTTAACTGGTGCTGCACCAGTGTTCGTACCAGCTTGAGTCCAAGACTGGTGGTCTTGCCGATATCAATATCTTCGGGCAGACCGATTCCGTCATCACGGACCGTGATACGGACAAGCCCGTTCTCCTGCACCGCAAAAATCTCAATAGTGCCCTGTTTTTTTCCAACAAAGGCATGTTTATAAGAATTTGAGAGGATCTCGTTCACAGCGAGTGCACAGGGAAGGGCCTGGTCGACCGGGAGAAATATCTCCGGAGCGTTGATCTCGCAGGAGATCTCGTGTCCTCTACGTGAATAAATATTTGATAATGCCGTGATCTGATCACGGAACTGGGCTGTTAAACCGATTTTTCCGAATTGTTTACTCTCGTACAGACGGGTATGGATCTGTGCCATGGTCTGGATTTTGAGCATCATGTCGGTCAGGATGCCGGTTGTTGACTTATCCTGAGTCCGCATACGGGTCATATCAAGCAGGCCGGATATGAGCTGGAGATTGTTCTTGACCCGGTGGTGGATTTCGCGGAGGAGTACCTCTTTTTCCTGTAAGGAGGCAATGAGGGTCTTTTCGGAACGCTTGCGATCGGTTATGTCCCGGTAACTCCAGACTCTCCCGACAACGGTATTTCCGATTTTCTGGGGTTTTGAGTACCGCTCGAATATCCTTCCGTCCTTTAATTCGATCATGTCATAACTCTCGCGACCCAGGTGTTTTAGAAGGTCTTTCATGTTGGCGGAAAATCCTTCAGGCTCTTGGATTTGCTCCAGAAAATATTTTATTATTGTCTGGTATTCCCTTGTTTTCATCAAATCCCCGGGAATATTCCACATGTTTACAAAATTCTGGTTATAACTGGTAATCGTTCCCTGCCTGTCGACGACAAGGATACCGTCAGCAGTGGATTCGAGGGATGCGTTCAACAATGAAAGTGTTTTTTTGAGATTTTCATCGATCAGTTTTCGCTGGGCAATCTCTTTTTTAAGTGTAATATTTATTTTTGCATAATCATCAGCCCGCAGTCTGTACTCTGACTCTACCTTTTTCCGGTCGGTGATATCCTGGCCCTGCGCAATAGTCGAAACGACTGTCTTCTCATCAGCTCCATAAATTGCAGCAGAGTTCCAGAGTACTGTCCTGATTCCTCCATTTTTATGAAGAATGGGAATTTCTACACTTTCCCATCGTTCCCCAACACTGGTTTTTTTTATGAGATCCATTGCCTGGGCCAGATAGGTATCAGGAAGGAGGATTTCAAGATGCTGCCCGATGACCTCCTCTGCATTCCTGCCTGTCAGGCGTTCAAACGCCCGGTTGAAGAGGGTAATCCTGAATTGTGGATCCCAGACAATGATGGGGGCGTTTGCGCAATTGATAAGAGTATCAAGATATTCCTTCGTTTCCCTGAGGGTGTCCTCAACCTGGACCTGCCGGGTGATATCATACGCTACTTCCCCGGCACCCACGATCGTGCCATTTGTATCCCTTATCGGAGTGTGGAGTACATGGAAGACTCTTCGATGATTATCCGGATCACCGAATTCTATCTTCCGGTTCACATTCTTACCGTGCAGTACACTTGCCCATTCTTTCATGGCCCTCTTCTGCTCTTCCGGGACATCTTCGAACACCTCAATCATGCTGGTGCCGATTGCGATATCCCTGCCGGTGAGGCGCTTGATCTCTTCTTTATACCCCTCGTTGAAGTATGTATAGCGGTAGTCTGTGTCCTGCATGGCTATTATCACGTCAGTAGCTTTCGTAACCGCTTCGAGCAATTCCCGGGCCCTTAGCAGGCGATTCTCGCTCTCCTGAAGGGAAATTTCTGTCATTTTCTGTTCGGTCAGGTCGACAGTGGCAATACCGACACCACTGATATTTCCGGTACTGTCCCGCAACGGTTCCAGGTACAGACTCAGGAACAGTCGTTTGCCATTCATGGTCAGCCAGATGTTCTCACTGACTTCTTTACCGGTCCTGAGGACCTTTTTTTTGAGGGTAATCAGCCGTGCCGCATCTTCCGGGGTGAAGAGATCGGTATCGGTCTTACCAATGGCATCTTCAGGACGTATGGTCCGCTGGTTATAGGCCCAACGGAATACCAGGTCCCTGTCCTGGATTGCAATCGATACGGGGGCATTCTTAAGTGCCAGGCGGAACCGTTCCTCACTTTTAAGAAGAGCAGCGTTTGCACATTTCAACCCGGTGATATCGATGATAGCCATCCTGATCTGGTGATTACTCTCCTGGTTATACGGTGTCCCCATCCCTTCAATCCGGACAAAAATCGGGCTTGATTCACGAACGAGAAGCTCAATATCACAGGTCTGCTTTTCATTAGTCTTCAATGCTGCACGGCAGAATGCATTGAATCCAGACAAACTTACTGGTTTCAGGAATGTCTGGAAATGACTGCCGACGATCTCCCGCCTTCCTTTTCCAAGAAGTGTCGATCCGGTAAGGTTTATTTCCCGGATTACTCCTCCTGCATCGATAGTACAGTACCCGACCGGTGCAAAGTCATAGAGATCGATATATTTCTCCTTAAGTGCCTCAGCCTCATCCCGTCCATGCTGGAGCTCATCTTTCTGCATTTCGAGCTCGGTTTGGTGCACCTCAAGTTCATGGATCAGCGCTTTTTCGTCGAATTGTGATGGTGGGCAGTCTTTGATTTTTTTCCTGGTTGTTACTGCAGCCTCTGCATTATGTCGAAGAACCTGGTTGTCCGTTGTTGCCTGCAGCTCAGGATTTGATCCGTTCTTTTTACTGGCCATTACTCCTCAAATCTCCCGATGCAGGCCTGATCCGGACCTGCCATCGGATAGAAATCACTATTTTTTTCAAGCGGCCATGGATAAGCCGCCGAATTTTCTTTGTTTATCTCCATTGGAAGGGATTAAAATACCCGTCTTTCGAGACGATTTTTTACTACTGCTTTGAGAAAAAAGTCATGGGTGGCATCTTATAAATGTTTCTATTATTTTCAAAAAATGAAACGACCGGGAAAAGGGATATTCCCCTGCAGCGATTCTGACAGTTTTGTCCGATAAGGGATTTTAAACTACAAAATGGTGCTTCAAAAGGGACGAAACGACAAGAACAGTCCATTAACGGAATGAAATGATATATACTCCCTGACAGCACCAGAGGCGTGTTTGAAATGGTAACGACAGTATATCCTTTTTTTCCAAAAACCGGGCGTGAATATCTATCTATCTCACTTAATAATGCATCCGTTCGGATTACCGGATATAAACGGAGTTGATGAACAATGATGCATAAGGAGGTGAGGGGTGAATGGATCTGATCTGGCTTGCTGCTCTATTCCTTGTACTGGCACTGGTGTTCTCATATATCTGGTGCACGGGGGATCGCCGGTTTTTCAATGGAAATCGCAAAAATTCTCGTGATAATCTTCTTTATAATTGCGATTCCAACATTCCTGTCTGGTGCCCTTTAACCGAGAGTTTGAGGAGAGAGCGGAATGCACACCTTTCTTTTTAAGAGTATCATTTTTTTTTGGAACCACTCAATAAGGGATGATATGGTTAAAGGTGATCCTGGTTGTCCGCATATTGAAATGGGGATTCATCAGATATATCAGAGATTTAACTTGCGGGGGTGAAGGGGGCGGAGCGGGATGTCCGCGCTCTTTAGTGCGGGGTAGTTCACCAGCCAGCACTTTCGTCCGGCGCCAGGTACTCCCCGGTATCCGGAAGAGCAGATTGGACGAATGGAAATATCGTGGTCAAAAAAACCTGTCAGGAAGGAGAGAGAGTGTCCTGAAATTCTCGTACCGCTGTCTCCTCAAACGTCCGGAATCCAAACCGGGGATGAGCGATACGTTTATCTGTAACTGAGAACATCTCAAGTCAGATGGATCTGATTGGCATAGCCCTACTCATTCTGGTCATCATTATCTTCGTGGCGGTGGCGATGTTCCTCGTCAGGAATGTCGTACACCTGATCATCAACGCGATAATTGGCCTCGTCGTGCTGTTTTTAGTAAATTTTTTCCACCTGATGCAGTATGCAGGGAAACCCGATATCGGGTACGATCTTATTACCATCATCATATGTGCGCTTGGCGGAGTATTCGGGGCAGTTCTTGTGATAGTCCTTGCACTTATCGGGATCCCACTGTGATCCTCAGAACCGGAACATAAATTTTAACTCTCCGGAAAAAACCCGGTCACCCGGAAAAATAAAAAAATGAGGCTTCTCGATCCGGATAATTGAATATCTAGTTTTTTATTGGGATTTTAACCTGTTTCATCAGGATGATCAGTATATTGCCAGGGTTTTCCAGGTACAGTAATCAAGGTTGGGTTTATCAGGGATCTCAGGAACTTTGGGAAAGACCATCCGCATTTACAATGGAAGGGGAACTCCTTTCTTTCTCCTGATACGTATCTGCCATTTTTAGAGTTCATGCAACACAAAGAGCAGGATGGGGAAGGGGATGAGGAGGATGAGGCTCGGGCGAGATCGTGTGAACCGGCCTTCCAAAGCGCTGGCAAGCGGACATTCCCTGATAAGCGGCTCACCGGATGATACCACCCTGCCGTTTCGTATGATTAACCCGTGTCCTGCCGACAGCCTCGATGATACGTTCGTCAGATTTTTCCTCTTCCGGCATTCCGGTTCTCGCATGGCTCATCACTTTTTCTTTGTTTCATTGCTCTTTTCCGGAAAAATACTATCAAATGGAAAATCACGGCCGTTTCCTGGTGCTTCCGCCGGCAGGATTAATTCCGGAACGCCGGGCTTGCCGGTTACCAGGAGGATCAAAGTCGCCTGTATTCTTTTAATTCCGTTTACTGCCCCGCACAACGAATGCAATAATTCCTGCTATGACGAGCGAACTGCAGATTACCGGGAATCCTGTCGGTGCCTGGGTAGTGGGTACCGTTGTCGGGGGTATTGTTGTCGGACTGGTTGTCGGAGTTGTGGGGACGGTC
>JBFYKV010000063.1:0-6574 GCA_041305745.1 Methanoregulaceae archaeon
AGGTGCGATCTGATGCGCCTGCCGGAACGTATTCGCTTCCGATAAGTCTCAATTACACCTATCTCTATGCGGCTGAACAATATGGTGTCGATACAATCGCCTACACCTATAAAACAAAAGATATCAGCCTCTCTCTTCCGGTCAGGATAAAATCCGACATTTCCATTGATGTAATATCTTCCACTCCTGAACACCTGAATGTCGGTACCGAAGGATATCTGAATATGAAGATTCAGAATATCGGTTCAGAAACCGGTACAAAAGCTATCGTAAAGATTATCCGGAGCGGTAACAGCCCGATCATCCCTACGGATAGCAGTGTATACATCGGGGATTTCCCGCCCGGAAGTGTTGCAGACTGCCGGTATAAGGTAGCCGTCTCAAAAACCGCAGAAAGCCAGACATACCCCGTGGATGTTGTGGTTGAATACCAGAATTCTGATGGAGATTTTGTCACATCAAAGACCGATACCATCGGGGTACCGGTCGGCGGGAAGGTGGCTTTTGCAATAACTTCCGAACCCCCGGTAGTGCATCCCGGCAATAAGAAAGTCATGACGGTTGTGTACAAAAATACGGGAGAGACTCCGGTATACCGTGCACAGGCCCGCATCAGCGCTGTTGATCCCTTCAGCAGCAACGATGATATTGCCTACTTTGGCGATCTCGAACCCGGCCAGTCAGCGACAGCGAATTTTGTCGTGACCGTAGATCGTTCAGCTACTATCAAGGAATACGGCCTGGATTCTGAAATCCGGTATCGCGATGCCCTTGATAATACCTATATCTCAGATACCCTGAAAGTGCCGGTGAATGTTGTTGCAACGGAAGGATTGGCCTCATTACTTTCAAACCCGATTTACCTCTCCATTATTGCTGCGGCAATCATCGGTATCGGCTATGCCATTTATCATTACCGGAAAAAATAATCTGTTTTTTTGGTAGAAATGGCATAAAAAATTTTTCGAGAACACCATATTGTTTTTTTTAATCCTGGACCGGTGAAGAACGTGATAAGCAAAATCTTTGAAGGCATAGCAAATGCGATTATCCGGCGGCCAAAACTGGTAGCGGTATTCATTCTTACCCTGTTCTGTCTTGGGTTCTATGGCATGACCATGCTCAATATGCAGACCGGGTGGGAGACCTATGTATTCAAAGATACACCCGCCGGGACCCTTCAGGAGAAATATAACGAGGAATTCCAATCGGATACCATCATCCTGATTATCGAGGCCGGTGACCCGCTGAGCCCGGAAATCCTCTCCTACATTGATAACCTTGAGACAAACCTGCGCCAACAGCAGAGTGTCAAGAGCGTTCAGAGTATCACTGACGTATTAAAAGCATACAATGGGGGCACACTCCCCTCATCAAAGGCTGAAACGGAACGCATCGTCAATTCACTTCCCGAAGATACCCGCGCTGTTCTCTACCCCTCCAATGTCCTGACCCTCGTCCAGCTCAAACTCACGCCCGGACTCTCCGACAAGGTCCAGAAGTCGGTCCTGAATAATGTGGGGGCAGTTGTGGATGCGTCCAACCCGCCGGCGGGTGTAAAGGTTGAACTTTCGGGCTCCCCGGCATTCTCCCAGCAGATGAGTGCAGGCCTCATGAGCAACATGGGGATCCTTATCGGAGGGGCTCTCGTCCTGATGGTAATCACGATGGGCATCCTGTTCTCCTATGTCCGTCACCGGTTCATGCCGGTCCTGCTTGTTGCTATCGGCCTGGTCACATCACTTGGTCTTATGGGACTTTTTGGTATCAACCTGAACATGGCTGTGATCGGGGCCTTTCCGGTTTTAATTGGTCTTGGGATCGACTATGCGATCCAGTTCCATGCACGGTTCGATGAGGAGGCGAGGAAAGGGTCTCTTGAACAGGCGGTTTTTATGACCGTGACCCGAACCGGGCCTGCGGTGATGTACGCCATGCTCGCAACCAGCATGGGTTTTCTGGCCATGTATGTGTCAACGGTCCCGATGATTCGTTCATTTGGTGTTGTATCGATAATCGGCATCAACACCTGCTTCTGGATCTCCTGTATCGGCATGCCTACGCTCGGCCTGTTGCTCAATTATCAGCCCAAACCTGAACAGACCGGGCAGTGTTATGCGGTTGGTACCGATGCCTGCAATACGATCATCGACAATCCGAAAAATCCAACAAACAACCGGAAGAAATCCTTCTCGTATGGCCAGTTCCTGACAGATACTTCGGTAAGGATTGCAAAGAATCCGATACCGGTCCTTCTCCTTGCAGGTTTAATTGCCCTTATCGGGTTCCAGATCGATCCTACAATCCCGGTCGAGTCAAGCGAAAATGCATTTGTTCCTTCGGATATGCAGGCCAAGATCAATATTGACAAGGTCACCCGTGTCATTGGAGCAACCAGTACCGCCGATCTGCTCGTCCAGGGTTCACGCGTAACCGATCTCAATACTGTAATCTGGATAGAGGAGTTCCAGGATTATGAGCTGACCCATCATCCGGAAATAACCGGTGCTACCAGCATCGTTTCGTACATTCTCCAGTATAACGATGGCGTGATGCCGGAGACCCAGGCAAATCTCGACGCCGTGCTTGAAAAAATTCCGGAAGTTACCCGGGAGTCGGTCCTCAGCGACCCGATGTGTGGGATCATACGATTCAGTACTACAGATCTGTCGATGAACCAGCAGAACAGCTTAAAGGAACAGATGAAGAAGGATATCGAATTCCTTGACCCTCCCATTGGTATATCGGTCGAACCGGCCGGGAATTTTGAGATGATGACCAGTCTGCTTGGAGCTATGTCAGAATCGAAGGATACGATGACCATCCTCGGTTTCATCTTTGTATTCACCTTCCTGATCCTGGTCTATCGCCACCTTCATGCTGTCTCGCCCATCATCCCAATCATATTTGTTGTCGGCTGGAATGCAGTGATGATGTACATTATCGGCCTTACGTACAATCCGCTCACCGCGACACTGGGATCGATGACAATCGGCGTAGCCTCCCAATATACCATTCTTGTGATGGAACGATACGCTGAAGAGATGGAGGAGCTTCACGATCACCATGCTGCCATTCAGGCAAGCGTGAGGAAGATCGGCACCGCAATTACCGTCTCCGGTCTTGCAACATTCTTCGGGTTCTCTGCACTCTGCCTTGCAACCTTCCCTATCATCAGTAACTTTGGTATTTCTACCCTGATTGCGGTTGGTTTCTCCCTGATGGGCGCAATTTTCATTATGCCGGCGGTATTGTCAATCATGGGCCAGATTACGGAATGGCTGGATAAGCGGAAAGCCCAATCCCCCTGATTTATTCTTTCTCTTTTCTGCGGTAAGTCGTAAATTATTAATAGCAATCCGCTAAACCTGCTTATACAATATTTTTAGTGTTAAAACAATTAGATTTTCATTAATGGATCTTTGGTGATAACATGCACATTATGGAAGGATTCCTGCCCTGGCAATGGTGTCTGGTCTGGTGGATCATTGCTCTGCCCTGCCTGATTTATGGGTTTTACCAGCTGAAAAAAGTCCTGGCTGCCGATCGTGAGGCTCTCCCGCTTCTTGGAGTAACCGGAGGATTCATTTTTATCCTCTCGTCTTTGAAACTGCCCTCTGTTACCGGGAGCTGTTCGCACCCGACCGGCACCGGGCTCTCTGCTATCTCATTCGGACCATGGATTACCAGCGTTATCTGCGCAATAGTTTTACTGTTCCAGAGCCTCTTTCTCGCTCATGGGGGCCTGTCCGTTCTCGGGGCAAATATTGTGTCTATGGGGATTGTCGGACCGCTGGCCGGTTATACGGTATACCGGCTCCTTCGCGACACATCGGTGAATATGTACCTCACCGTATTCCTTGCAACGGCACTTGCCGATATGTTCACGTACGTTACTACATCGCTCGAACTCGCACTTGCATACCCGGCCGAGACCGGGGGTTTTGTTGGTTCGTTTGTCCTGTTCATGGGAATATTTGCCATAACCCAGGTGCCGCTGGCAATTGTCGAAGGAATTGTTCTCGCCCTTGTCTTCAAGTATATCGTGGCACTCAAGCCCGATATCCTTGTCCGTCTCAGGATCTTTTCTGAGGATAAGATCAATTCTGCACGGGGTGATAACTGATGCAGTTCAGGTATACTCTTGAAGTCCTTACCGTGATTGCTATCGTAGCATTCTGTGCACTGTTCCTGTACACGAGTTCGACAATGAGCGATGCGGAATTTGCCGGATCTGATACGGTTGGATCCGGGCTGGTTGCTGAAATGAGCGGAACATCTGAAGACGAGATCCAGCCCCTTATCCCCCAATGGGCTCCCCCCAGCGGGGAGATCGAATCCTGCCTCTTTGCCCTGCAGGCTGCGCTTGGCGGGATTCTTGTCGGCGGGGTGTTTGGTTACTGGATGGGGCAGAAGAAGAAAGCATAATCGGGGGGAAGGATAAAAGGTACGTGTATGTTTGAGGAACTTCTGGAAGATATTGCCCAGAAGAACGCGCTCCGCGAGGTTAATCCATACCTCAAACTCATGGCCGGGCTTGGCGCACTCATCCTGTGCCTCCTGTCCTCCAGTTTTATCCCGCCGTTCTGTATTGCCGTTGTCCTGACTGCATCGGTCCTCTTCCTTGCGAAGGTGGATGCACGAACATATGCAGAATTGTTCATTCTGCCGCTCTCATTTGCGCTGATGAGTGTCGCCGCAGTAATTCTCATAACCGGCGGGCAGGATGTCTTCTGGCATTGCGATTTCCTGCCCTGGCTTTCATTGTCGGTAACCAGGGAGAGCATTAACCAGGGGGTGTACGTGTTCTGCCGGGTTCTCGGGGGGATGTCAGCGATGTGTTTTATTGCCCTTACCACGCCCATGACTGACATTTTCTCGGTATTCCGGAGGTTACGAATGCCCGAAGCGGTTCTCGACCTTATGATGATCATTTACCGGACGATCTTCATTCTCCTTGACCAGGTTGTCCAGATCTATTCCGCCCAGGTGATGCGCCTTGGGTATTCCACGTACCGGGAATCGATCCAGTCCTTTGCAACGCTCTGCGGTGCCGCGTTCATTGCCAGCTGGGATGCCGGGGACGATCTGGTCCGGGCAATGGATGCCCGGTGTTATGCAGGGAAATTCGCGCTTCTTGGCGAGAACCGTCCCGTGGAACGACTACCCTGCCTAGCAGTAGTGGCATTTCTTACACTCTCTTCTCTGGTTGTGCTGGCAGCCGGAACAATCACCATCATTTAGGAAAACAACCATGAGCAGCATCATTCTCGAAGCCCGGGATATCCGCTACCGCTACCCGCGGGGAATGGAAGCAATCAGCGGTATCAGTTTTCATATCCGGAAAAAAGAAAAGATTGCCCTTGTCGGCCCAAATGGTGCCGGGAAATCCACGCTCCTGACCATGTTCAACGGGATGATCCGTCCTGATACCGGAATGCTCCTCTTTGACAATGAACCTGTCCGGTACGATACCGCATCACTCCGCATCCTCCGGAAACGGGTAGGATTTGTACTCCAGAATCCCGACCGGCAGATCATTGCCCCGACCGTATTCCAGGATGTGGCATTCGGCCCGACAAATCTGGGGTTTTCCGAAGAAGAGGTCAAACTCGCGGTTACGCGGGCCCTGCGCCATGTCGGGCTCGATGGTTTTGAACGCCGTCCCCCGCACCAGCTATCAGGAGGAGAAAAGAAGAGGGTGGCAATTGCTGGCGTTCTCGCGATGGATCCCGATGTGCTGGTTTTTGACGAGCCAACAAGTGGCCTCGATCCCTCCGGATCAGAAGACATCATGGAACTGCTCGATGAGCTGAATCACGAAGGCAAGACCATCATCATCTCCACCCATGATGTTGAACTTGCTTACCCATGGGCAGATCGCGCTATCCTGATGCTTGCCGGAAAGATCCTGCATGAGGACATCCCGGAAATTGCCTTTGGCAACACCGAATCGGTCCGCAGGGCGCACCTGTCACTTCCCACACTTCTCGAACTGCACCGGGAACTCCAGGAGAGGGGGTATTTTCCCGGCGGGAGAAAGCCCCGGACGGTTCTTGACATGATGCGGTGCATTGAGACACTCCTTGAAAAGTCGCCGCCCCGAAAACTGCCGGGAACAATCACGGTCTGCAATGTTGACCGGGCAGCAGGAGATGCCGTATACGGATGGCTGGGTGCAAACCGGAGGGCGTCGGTCGGCGCGATGGGCACGCGGGCAAAACAGCGGGCAGAATCCGGAAAAGTCCGCCTTGATTTCACCTACGGGGTGATCGATAAATGCATCCTCAAAGCCCTGCTTGGCGAGGATTCCCTGATACTGACCACGGAAAGCATGGTCGGCCGGGTTCAGGAACGGGTAGATGCGTACTGCAGGGAAAGCAGGATCTGTATCCCGATCCGGCTCCTTGGCTCTTCGGATAACCCCGCCCGTGATACCCATACCGGGGGTGTCCGATGACTTCCATACCCCGCATTGTTATTGCAGGAACCCACAGCGGTTGCGGAAAGACCACCATTGCCAGCGGCATCATGGCTGCACTCACGGCACGGGGGATGAATGTTCAGCCGTTCA
>JBFYKV010000064.1:0-8945 GCA_041305745.1 Methanoregulaceae archaeon
GAATCAACTGCCTGTTCTGGCTGCTCTTGTCGATGCTTTCGAGGAAAACCCCTTTATCCCTTCTGTCGCTCACAGATCTGGCTGAATAGTTACTATTTTTCTTCCTGGAATTACCAACTTGGTGTTTTGAAATACAAGACTATTCCACTCATATTTCCACGTAGTAACTTCAAAATCGAAAGAGCTTTCAGTAAAATGTGTTACCCGCTCGCTACTTATTCACGCCATGATGGAAAAAAGGTGAAACAGGAATATGAGAAACTCGTCACCACCTTAAAACTCGAACTTAATCGATGGACCCACTATCTTGATATTCGTTCCACTATTGAAGATTTCTTTAAATTAGTAAAAGATGCACTGTCCCTTCAGAGATTGCACAGATATTCGAGGAGTTCTGTCTTAAAATTCGTTTGTATTGATGTACTTTTAGCCGGGATGATTATATTGACCGGTTTTAACTCAAAGAAGCAACTACAGGCCTTGGCTGAATGGTGATTTTGATAGGGGGTTATACCGGATCGTTAATACCGGGAATCTGCGGGACACCGGTAGCCAGCGGCAACCGGTAGGTATGGGTAGGATCCTAAATGGCCTATTTGCCAGGATGTGAAATCCTGTGACGTGAATTGAGGAAATTTCTCCACAAATGAAGTATCGCTGTACTCAGATATATTTTTAAGTATGGTATTTCCTGAAACCGTTATGGGCCACTCTGTCCTCGGTCATGTGAGGATGGGGCATCTGTATTCCCATCCGGTAAGATACGCGAAAAACATGGATATCATTTCCATCGCCCAGCAAATATGGTCCCCAGAACGGTCCGTATATGTCCCGCGGTCCCTTCAGTGAAAAGAATATCATATGGCTGCCCGGGGAGGTATATGCAGAGCTCGTCCGCCTGTCCGGGACCACCAGGCACGAGCTCCACGGATTGTATGACCGAAAGGGGAATAAAAAAATTCACCTCGTTTTCGAGAAGCGATGAGACAGATCTTTTCATGAACCGCTGCCATGGGGCATCAGGCACACCTGCAAGATCACCCTCCCGCAATTTCCGGCCGTTTTTCTTCGTCTCCTTGATCCGTGCGTTGATCCATTCGGTCACTTCATCGGCGAATTCGTCCTCGACCATACAGAATATAAGCCTATTATCAGTAACCACCACTATCCAGGTGTATTGGAACCCGAACCCCTCTACTTCCGGTTCATTTGCATAAGGAATGACCCCTATTATCTTCTCATGGTCAACCGGGTCAGGGAGAAGGAATGAGAAGAGAGTTTTCCGTGCAAGGGAAAAGATCCCGAAGTCGAAAAATAGTACCTCACGACCACCCGTGTGATAGATGAGGACCTGATCGGTGTTCGTTGACGGGTCGCACTCTCCCCGGATGAAGGCGATGGACTCCCGCGGGATTGCCCGGTTCCTTTCATTTTCTGCAAGCACCGCATCCCGGGGCATTGAAAGATACCCTTCCCAGGGGCGGGTCTGAATTTTCATGGTCCGGAGCATCTTCTCTTCTTTCACCGCATCAGCGGTATAGAAGTCGACAGGGCTCCATGCTATTTTGAACAGGGCGGAACCGGCACCCGTCGCCAGCTGCCAAAACGATTTTCCAGCCAGGTGTTTTTCCAGGAGTGTGGCCTGAACCTCATTCATGGCCCGGTCAAATTCCTCTTCCCGGGACTTAGGAATCGAGGCGAGGATGACCTGGTCAGGGTACACGACAAGGGTCATCCTTTCGGTCGAGAAGGCACCGCGGGACTGGTACGCAAATGGGATAACGGCTAGGGCGATGTTGTCTTCCATGGGGGTGATTGAGGGTGGCGGACCAGACTGAACCGGGGCCTCCACCGCTGCGACCGCACATCCGCATTCCTCGCAGAACTTCAAACCGGGAGCAAGGGGCTTCCCGCACTCTTCACAGAACCGTTGCATCGCAGTCATCGGGATTCATCACCATATCTCAATGGTAAGAGATTACGGTACTTAAAAGCTGGGCCCCTGTACCTTCCTGAACGGATCATGGTTCCTGTTATTGTGGAACGGCAGCCATAGATCCGGAAAGGACCTATACTCACATGGACTTCAAGGGCCATCAGATTCAATAAAGTCAGATTATTCACAAAATGGATCCCAGTGGTAAATCCGTCATTGTCATCCTCTTAAAGCCAGCCAGTGAAAGAGAGCCTCTCTCTGGATTCAGGGTATGAAATGTCACCTCTGGAATCCGGAGATCCCCTGTTTCCTGGCATCCCGGAAAACCTTTTGAGGAATGATCCAGATTATATGAACACTAGGGACACAAGAACGAATAGGACGGTCCCGACCGCTCCCAGGATCATCGCGATTTTTCCGTTTTTTTCCTCCCCTTTCTTATACCCCAGATATCCGAGGACGATGGCGATAAGGCCGATGAACAGAAAGAAAAATAAAAAGATCCCGAGGACCCCGAAAATAATCCCTATCTTGGCATAGTTCAACCCGGATTTGGATGTACCCTGCTCACCCGGGCGTTCCGTGGACGTGCCCGCCAAGGGTGGCGAATAGCCAAGGGATGCCCCGCAATTCTCGCAGAACTGGGATTCGTCATCATTTTTTGCACCGCAGGATTCACAGAACATAGTTCACCGTTATAAATTACGCTTGCAGAAACCTAGATGAAAATTATGGGATACTACCTTCATAAATACCTGATCTTTACCGATGCCTGCGGAGCACGTTCGCGGACAAGAGCGAGTACTTTCTCAAAGGTCTCCGGCGTGCAGTAGAAGGCAAAAGGATTCACCAGTGCCTTCCGATAGAACAGGATCGAGTGGTCCCGGCGGTATCCTGTTGCACTCCGTATCTCCTTCCATTCCATGAAGTCCATCTCCCTGGCCATATTGATCAGGCTGCCTCCAGTCCCGGAGAGGGAACCGCCAAGGGCACTGCCGATCAGAGTCAGGGTATTGATGGTTTTCGTCTCATCGCCTGCTTTATATCCAATCCCTTTCCTGGTGACAGCATACTCCATGTAGGGACCCCCCTTCGTGAAGAACTGCATGGCGGCAGCGATGATCAGCGACATCGCCACCATGAAGAGGAATATCGCGAACAGGATGGGTGCAGCAGCCAACGCTGCAGAGAAATTTACAATGGCAATGATGCCAAAGACGAACAGCATCCCGATTCCCATGGCAAAGATCAGTTGCTTCACGACGATGCTGCTCCCGATCACCGGGGCCTTCCTGCCCCAGTACAGGTCGATCCCTTTCGCTTTTAAGTCCTCTGTGGTCTCCCCGCAGGTGGTGCAAAAGAGAGTCCCTTGCGGGAGTTCTTTCCCGCATCCCTCACAGTATGCCACAATCTCACGTGAAAACAGTTTTTCGCGAACGTTGATAAGGTGTTCGAAATGTGAGCCCATTGTTGGGAAGGTGATTATCTATGAATAAAAATTGTGTCAATTTCTAAATCTTTGAAAAACGAACACTCCAAATGAGAGTTGAAAAAATCAGGAAGGGGTCCGGGAGGATCCCGCCTGTCGCATCATCAGACCCGAGACAATCAGGAGAACTCCGCCCAGGATCGATACCACGACCCAAACGATCTGCAACTCATACGTTTCCACACCAAGGGGTAGGAGTGTCGTGGTGATGAACGAAACTACACCGGAAAGCAGAGTAAGGATCCAGGATAACCGGTAAAGGCCGATGATACCAAACACGATCCCGATGATCAGGGGGCCTATAAATGCCAGAACCACGACATTTCCTCCGATTATGTTACTTACGAGGAGATCAAAGGGGCTTGTTGTGGCCTCTATCAGCCCCAAAAGTTCCCAACGGCTGTATGGTAAGAAAAAGGAAACGATAAGGAGGAGGACGCCTGTTCCCCCGAGGATCATAGCGTTGGAGAGACGATGCCCGAGGATCTGCAGGCAGGTTGTCCCATCTACGGATGTCCCCTTCGGGGCAGCGGTAGCTTTCGGTATTGCTGCAGAGCGGGAAGCGGGGATTGGAGGCGAGCTGCTAACCGCAGCCCCACACGTCTCACAGAACGCTTTGCCTTCGGAAAGATGTGCCCCACATTGCCCACAAAATTTTGACATACGCAATCATCCCTCCAATTTTCCGCCGCAGCTGCCGCAAAACTTTTTCCCGGAAGTCACGGGGCTTCCGCATTTCGGGCATTTGGGTGCTGTAGGACTACTTACGTCCTCCTTCGCCTGGGGAACGACGGGAGTCCCGCATCTTCCGCAGAACTTCTTTCCCGGAGCTACAAGAATCTCACACTTTGGGCACATTAACCGAGACGTTGAAGGTGGCGTCATCGTCACTAGCGACCCTGCAGGAGTCCCGCAGTTCCCGCAGAACTTTTTCCCGGGAGAGAGGGGGCTTCCGCATTTCGGGCAGGTGGCTCCCGGTTCTTTCCTAGCGACAGGCTTGGGGACTATCCCCTTCAGTAATTCCTGCGGTCTCCGCATGAATGCATCGATATAATCGATGACTTCTGCAGCAGAAACTGAGTCCATTTCAAGATTTCCGTCCTGGAAGTCGATCATCAGGAGGTCCTGGACACCGGCCTGGATGCAGGAGAAACCCACAATGGCGACCTGCCCGTCCGGGCCTTCAATTCCCGAGGTTAGGGTGATAACCTTGTCAAACAGGAGCATGTTACCTGAAAGATCAAGTACATCGCCGGCTAGGACATACGACCCTCCCGAGTTAGTACAGTAATTCTTCGCGACGAGTAAATCTGCGGCCTGTTTCATCTCGCCTGCTGTAGGGATGCCGTCGTAGTCGGTCCACTTCCGGACGACATTGGTCATCCACTGGTACTTCTGGTCGTTCTTCGAGGCCTGGCTCGTAATCTCGCCCAGCGACCAGGCTGCAGGTTCCGCATCCCGCTCGACCGCAATCGCCGTCAACTGCGCTTTTCTCTGGAGGTCCCAGAGGGCGCCGAGAGCGAGTGCTTCCATCGGCGGAAGGGATACATGCAGGGAAGCCGACGTAAACATGCTGTCCCCGATCTGCTGCCGGACGGCCTCGATGATCTCGTCTATTTTTCCCGGACTGTTGATCTGTACGAATTTCCCTATCTGGCTCATGGAGATCCAGTATCCCTCGGGCATGAAGTACATGAGATATTCCGAGAGGCCGAACCTGGACGTGAGAAAGACCCGAGTAAACGTCTGCGCCCGGGCAAGCCTTTCCACAATCGATCCTGCCCTGGCCGTGAGTTTCCCCTCCGGGCCGACAAGGCCCTCCTGTTTCAGGAGCGGCACAAGTTTCTCCATCTCCGGGCTGTCAGGGTAGTGAAGCGGCGAAACGTTGGTCAGAGGTCCTTTCCATGCATATCCGAGTGCGGGGAGGAGTTCGTCCCCAATAAAAATTGAGTTCTCTTCGATCATCCTTGTCACCTTCTTACTTTGCCTTTTTTAACCCGATCTTCGCCTTGATGGGATCTTTGATGAGGTATTTGATGGCCTGTCCATGAGCAGTCTTGTAGGTTCCCGCAAATGCTGCCCTGGAAAGTCTGCTGGTGGTACGTTCTGTAATCGCCCATCCGCCGTGACCATGCTTTTCAACCAAATCTGCTATCTGCAACGGCGTGAGATCTTTGATATCTCCTGATTTTGGATTGATTAAATTAGATAATTTTGAATTACCCGTTGGATTAAAACGTTTGTCAATCCTTTTTAGACCTGTATCCTTTAATTTATCAAACCCTCGCTCAAATCCGATATCGATTAATCCTTTGCCTACCCCCTTGAGATAACTTTCACCTTTCACATGGCTTTCAGCCAGATTCTTTGCCAGGGACTTCGCCGCCTTGTACTGGTTCTTGATACTCGCACCCACAGGACCGGTCACGTTTGCCAGACCGTCGATCGCCAGGTCCGCACCAAACTCTCCCCAGTCGGCTACCCACACCAGATTGTCCATCCTGCCCCCATATTCGATCTCTGCATTTGTCTCCTTGGTCAGATACTTCGCCCGAATCTGATAGACACCCTTCAGGTAGTCCTTCGTTCGCTGGCTCATCTGCGGCTTAGGTGGCGGTTGGAAGGATTTGACGGCTACATCCACCGATTTCTCGACGATCCTTTCATGCTCGTCGCGGCTCCAGTCTTTGTCCTTCTGGTAATCCTCTTTGGCCTTGTCAATGCGTCCGGGATCGACCTCGGTCCCATGGTCCGTTACCCACTTGCCGGTCGACCCGTCATAGGTGACGGGCATCTCCTGGCCGCGGGAGTCCGTGACCGTCTTCGTATCCCCGTCCTTCGGCCCGGAAGGTGGTTTGGGTTTTTTGGGTGCCGGCTTGTATGCGGTGGACGTTTTCGACGTTTTTGACGGTTTGGGATGGGCCGGAGGTGGCTGGGGCGGGGTTGCAGGGGTAGGAGCCGGGATACTGCGCCCCTGATCATAATCGCGGTAGGGGTTCGCTGCAGTCCCGTCACCATAAATGGGACCTGATCCCGTTGAGGATGGCATGTAGGGGGGATTCTTTGCATCCGGGTATTCCCTGAAGGGGTCATCTTTCGTTCCCGTTCCCCAGTAAGGCTGCCCGTTCTCATAATGGCCTGTTGGGGGAGTCTGCGGACCGCTCTTTGGGGAAGTAGCCTTTGCGCCTCCCCCACCTCCTCCGAGATGCGTTACGACGAAATACCCGCCGCCGATAAGGACGGCTCCTCCAATCAGGACGCCTGCGATCGTGCCGATACCTATGCCAGTGCTCCCGCCGCCTCCACCACCACCAGTGGTTCCCCCGCCGCTACCAGTTGATCCTCCGCTGCTGCCGCTGCCGGTGGTTGAACCGGAGCCAGTGCAGGAGCCTGTTCTAAATCCGGAGATATACTTCGCAGGATCCCTGTAAACACCAGGACCCCCACAACAGTACCAACAAAATTCAAATTTATCTGTCTCTGGATTATAGAAAAGATACGATACAAAAATATCCGTGTTTGCAATGTCTTCTTTGGTAACCGGATCTTTTTGTAACCAGTCTTCCTTCAACTCAAGATCAACACGGTTATCCCAACCATTTTCAGAATCACATTGGTTGAAATGATATTTGTAAGTTTTCACGCTCCAAAGGTCTGGATTACACTCCCCGTTCCAACAATATTTTTTTTCAAAATATGCAAAATATTCTTCCTTTGCGGTTTCTATTTCAGCATTTGAGGGTAGTCGATCTTGAGGAAGACTGGGTCCCACCATCACGTCAAAACAATCAGGCAATGAACGATCATAGAAATAGAACGAATTCAACGGGCCATAATTACATGTTCCTGTTACCAAACTGGGGAAACAGCATAGAGAGAATAATAAAATTAACAGTCCCCAGAATCTCGCGTGCATACAGAAAAATCATTTTTCATGCATTAAAGGTGTCGAAATTATTCTTCGCTCTAATTGGGAGATGTCATTTAGGCTGAAAATGGGGAATTCTATATGCCATTCTCTCTAATTCGTAGGAATAAAAATATATAATGGACACATCATCTCGTAGAACATCACATCCCGGTGCCCGGCCCAGGCTTTTACTTTTCATATTAATATAGGACTTACGCGGTTGACCGAAAGATCCTTAGCCAATGAAAACCAATTATGTGTAGTCAATCTGTAATTGGGGTAAGCATTGGTGAATCCTACACGATACACAGAAGAAGACTACATACGATTTCTCATTGCATCATACCGGATGTGTACTTGTGTTGAGGCAGCCCGTTGTATGCCCGAATCACGGATTCAAGCTGCACATGATGCGATAACCCGCTTTCTGGAGAGGCAGACTTCAGACACAGAAGCGCTCTGGCAGGATGCACGGCCGCTGATACAGATGGATCAAGGATTCCTGATTATTGATGATACCACACTGGATAAGCCTTTCTCAAACCAGATCGAGCTTGTAACCTATCATTGGAGCGGAAAGCACCATCGGACCGTCAAGGGGATTAATCTCATTACTCTCCTATGGACCGACGGGACCTCGATTATTCCCCTTGATTTTAGAGTTTATAATCGAGACCGGGATGGGAAAACAAAGAATGACCATTTCCGGGACATGCTGACTCATGCTAAAAATCGGGGTTTGAATCCAAACTGCATTCTGTTTGACAGCTGGTATGCCAGTATGGGAAACCTCAAGACAGTTACGAATCTCAATTGGCATTTCATGACTAGATTGAAGTCTAACCGGTTGATAAAGAATGATCTTCCATATTATGTCCCTGTATCTCAGATGGATATTCCTGGTGACGGACGCATTGTCCCTCTCCGCGGCTATGGTCAAATTAAGGTATTTCGGGTATTCCATCAGGAGGCTGAACCTGAATTCTGGGCAACAGATGTACTTACGATGGAAACAGAATAACGCGCTGAACTGAAGGCCATTTCATGGAAAATCGAAGAATTTCACCGGGGTGTGAAACAATACTGTGGAATTGAAAGATGTCAAGCTAGAAAAACAAAGTCACAATACAGTCATATTCTCCTTTCTGGTCGTTCATTCATCGTTTTTGAAAAGACCAGACTTAGGACGGGTGTGAGCTGGCACGAATCCAAATTGAGAATCCATCGACGTGCAATTGCACATTTCATCGAAAACCCTTCTTTCTTCTGAATTACCTCTATTCTAAAATTTGGGTTTCAGTTTAATAACCAACTGCGTAAGTCCTATAATAGTTGAAAATAGCGACTCGCACGTTTCTGACACTCTCCTCTCACGTTTTGCCTGTTATGCATCTCCTGGGTAAGCCATCAGCGTCTGTCGTTTCTTCGGAAGGGAAATCAGGGAGACGTTTGCGAGCGGAAGTTCCCGGAGTGAGGAGCACCTGACGTAAGGACGAGCGACCGGAAGGGACGGAGAGTCGAACTGTTTCTAATCAGGGCAGACCCGTTCCGTCCTTCCAACCCCTTCACCCGTTGTAATGATGCCGATCAAAGGTCTGGCGGAGGAATTC
>JBFYKV010000065.1:0-7643 GCA_041305745.1 Methanoregulaceae archaeon
ACCCCGCCTTTTCCTTCTGAACTTCACTTCCTGCAGTACGACCTGCAGATTTCCGGAATGGCAATTTCATGGCAAATCCTCCCGCCGATCTTTATCATTATCTTTCCACCCCTTCCCGGGCGGCAGGGAGTGAATATCCGGTCGGCCCATGGAGTGTACGACTCCCGTATCCTGAGAAATGATTTGATCATGTGAATTCCGGAGTTGAAACAGGTAATCAGAGGTGCCTGCCGTATGAACCGGTCCGTCTCCGGATATCTCCTTCGGACCCTGACCTGAAGACTCCCGGTCTTCAGGTTTATCCACCAGTCTGCGAAGCATTTTCTGACCCCTGCGTGATTCTGAATCGTCAGGATCAATATCCAGCACTTTCTGGTACGAGTCATAGGCTTCCCTGTACCGTTTCAGCCTGGCAAGTACATGGCCCCTGAAGGTCCATGCCGGACGGTTTTGTGGATCGGCTTTCACGGCACGATCCAGTGCGGAAAGTGCATCCTCGAACTTTTCAGCGCTGGAAAGAGCCATCCCCAGCTGGAACCATGATGGTCCGTCCAGGGGATCGGCGTTGAGGATCCTGACCCATATCCTGGCTGATGCGAGATATTCCCTGTTCGAATGCAGTGCCAGGCCCCAGGCAATCAGATATTGCCGGTTACCCGGGTCGAGCGCTGAGGCCCTTTCACAGGCCACCGCTTCCTCGTGATATTTCTGGAGTTCATGGAAAAGCACAGCCATCTCCGCCCATACCCGGGGCTGCTCAGGGTGAATGGTGAGAGCGATGTCGTAGGACTGCAGCGCTTCTTCATTCCGGCCAAGTTTCCGGAGAATCCTGGCCCTGCAGGTGAACAAAGACGGGTCGGTCCCGTCCCTCGAAACCGCTGTGTCGACCGTCTTCAATGCATCCTCGTACGATCCAAGCGAAGCAAGGATCCTTGACTTCTGGAAAAGCACCGTGGAGGAGAGAGGTTCAATCCCCAGCGCCCGTTCGCAGGACTGGAGGGCTTCATGCCCCCTGTCGTTCGAAAGGAGGAGGGATGCGCGGGATATCCACACATCAGCCGAATACGGGTTTGTAGAGAGCGCCCGGTCATACGCGTGAAGCGCTTCTGTACTCTTTCCGGATGCGGCCAGGAGGTCCCCGCACCGTTTCTGGCCTTCGAACGAACCCGGTTCCAGTTCAAGTGCGCTAATACACGATTCAAGGGCTTCTCCTATCCTGCCCTGGTGCTGGAGGACCGCGGCCTTCAGGATAAATACCCCTGATGACTCTCTTCCCTCAGTTATCTCACTTTCAAACTCAACAAGGGCTTTTTCGTAGCAGCCCATTGCATAATATGCAATCCCCCTGAATCCGGATGGCTCCACTGCTGTCCCGGAAAGGACCCGGCCAAACCCGGAGGCTATCTGTTCAGGGGAACCGGTATCTTCGCGGGTTTCGGGAGAGGTCCGGGACGAAAAAAGTTCTTCGCCCTCCATTTCCATGGCGGCCGGGTCATCCGTCAAAGTACCTTTCCCTGCCACAGGTTCCACCCCGCAACCAGACGCTTTTTTACGGGAAAGCGAACCGGATATTCTGCTAAAAACACCGCGTGAACCGGTGCTATCTTTTCGTGTCTTTTTTTGATTGTTTTCAGGGGTAGTTTTTGTACCATGTATCTGTGAAAGGAAGGACATTTTCCCCTCTTTTCCGGGTTTTGCTGACTTTTTCAGGGAAAATGCAGCCTTCTTCTTCGGGGTCGCGGCGTTTCCCTCATCTGATCCGGTACCGGAGCCCCCGGTGTTATTCCCGGGATTTATCAGCGATCCCGGAGCGCCTTTCTTTTTTCTCAGGACGAGAAGTATTACTGCCGCAACAACTGCGCACCCGCCCCCCGCGATGATATACAGGAAGATATCCGGCAGAACGGCATGCTCCGCTGCTGCACTCCGGATCTTCTCTTCGAGCACTACATCTCCCGGGCGGAGGTCTGATGCATGAGCCCATGCATCAAGGGCATCGTTCCACCTCCCCTCTTCTGCCAGGGCATTCCCGAGTTTCTCCCATACCGTATCAAGGGAGGGATTTATCGCAAGAGCCTGCCGGTAGGAATCCGCTGCTTCATCGTGTTTTCCCATGGCCTCAAGCGTATCCCCGCGATACGTCCAGGCATGTGTATTGCCCGGGTCCCTGTCGAGGGTAATCTCGAATGAAAGGAGTGCTTCCTGTTCCTTCCCTAGCGATAAAAGTACAATACCCCGGTTTACCCGTGCAGGTGTATATTGCGAGTCGGCGGCAAGGGCTAGATCGAAGGTGGCAATGGCTCCGGTAAGATTGCCGCTCTCAAGAAGTGCCACCGCTTCCTCATTCAGTATCACCGCTCTGCTGGCTGCCGTTGAATGGCCGGTATTTCCTTCAGAGGACGGGGATACCTGAAGGGTATCCCGTGGTAGAAGGGTGTCATACGGGATCACCTGTCCTTCAGGTATTCCTTCCAAAAGGACCAGATCGACAATAGCCCGGTAACCATACAAATTCAGGTGATAATCACCTTCTTTCCGGATTATTATCCTCTTCACCGGATCGGAACTATACTCCCCGTTGTATCCCTCCTCTGCGACCACCTGTAACGTCTCATTATTCCTCACCGTGAGCAGAACTCTGCCATCATAGGGGTTTTTTGTCGCGGATTTAACAGTATACTCGATAATGAATGGCGGAGATGAAGGATGTGCCAGAAGGGCGACATTATTCCAGGAAAGATCATATGTTTCATGGAAAAACGGTGCAGCTGGATAATCAAGAGGGGACGGAGAGAACTCGGAGGTCTGATCAAGATTCCTTCGACTCATATTACTGGAGATTGTAGGGGGGATGGGATCAGTATACGTGACCACTCCGCCCTCCGTCCCCTGCGATGGCTGGGTGAAGTGGTTTACGGATTGAATACTATTCTGATCCTGATATCCCGGAGTGGCATACGGGGTAACCGCTTCATGTCGAGGGGAATCCTGCATGTATGGCACAGTGTCCGGTTTTTGGGTATTTTGCAAATCATTGACTGATCCCGTTTCAATACAACCGCAGAGAAGACAGAGACAGATGAGAATGAGAACCGCAGGGACCACGAATGAGGCGCAAACGCGGAGGCCCTCACGTATTTTCCCCATATTATTGTGAGACCCTTCCTGAGTGGTTTTACATGCTCTGCCATGACCTTTTTTTCCACTCTCATTCCAGGGGAAATTTGGTCCAATCAGAGGTAAATGGATTGATACTCGCCCCTCATACATCCTGAGAGATCCTGGTAACAGAGAACGGATAGACTCAGGGATCATCCACACTTTTCCTCTTGGGGAATATTTAATTCGATAATCTTGGGAGTACTTGCCCCCTGCTCATACCGGGAGAGCGCAAGGGGTAGCCCCGCCCGCACGCTAGCCGCCAGGCGGCTCCCCACCGGAGTGACTATCCCGGCATAACGGTGGACCGCATCCCCTTCGCAGGCCATGATGACCGCATCGGTGGGAGTGGCCATTATCCCCCTGCCGTTTTCAAGAAGTGCCTGCGTCTTTGCACTGCTTATAGTCGCCACGGATTCAAGGAGGGCGTTCTTTGACATCCCTTCCATGCTCACCGCGATGATTTTATTGATGGTGTGGTTCGAGATGCCGGCCGTGATGAACACGGTCAGGAACCCGGAACGGCAGATAACAAGCGCACCCATCGGGACCGCAGTAAGGAGCCCGAAGTAGCCGGAGCCGGTTCCTTCCTTCAGGGCGACCTGTGTGATGAGGTTCTCCGGGTGATCATCATGCCAGGAGATCGGGACAGTATGATTGAATATTGCGCCCACCTCCCGGAGGTCTCCGCCAACTCCTGTGGATACAGCGAGAAATTTTCCCTTTATCATGAGCGTTGTATCGGAATAATTGAAATCCATCTGAACTCCCCTGCATATCGGTATAAACGGTGGTTTTCGGACTCAGTGAAATGGTGTTGAATCTTTTGCTACACATTTTATCACTTAGAATATTTAAAACAATTAGATCTTATTTAAAACAATAATAATTGATCAATTTAAATAGTTTTAATTAAGATTATTTTGTGTTGTGCAGGGAACGGGCCCTCCCTGTACAACTCCAGATTATGGAGTAATTACGATGAATGAAAAAAAAGAGGACGCTGTATCACCGGTTGTCGGCGTCATGTTAATGTTGGTGGTGACTATCATCATCGCCGCAGTAGTGAGCGGGTTTGCCGGGGGGCTCGCAACAGGAAAAGAGAAAGCACCACAGGTATCGCTGGATACGCATATCCAGCTAACTGGGGGGATGGCGGGGGCCCCTTCAATGATCATTAAACACATGGGGGGCGATCCCATTAACACAAAAGATACCAAGCTAGTGACCAGCTGGGTAAATTCTTCCGGAGACTACCATGTACAATCCACAGTTGCAGCGCAATATAATTCAACACCACAAGTATACTTCGAATCTACTGGGGAAACTGCAAACTACACACTCTCATCACTGAATGTTAAATACACTTATGGAGCAGGTTATACCTATTATAATGAACCTTATCTGGTTGTAGCGGGGCAACAGCCCGCATCAGGTGACGCAGCAAAAGACACTCCACTATGGTTTGGCAACTATATCATGCGGGCTGGCGATGTAATCAAGGCAGATATGAATCTGAATTTTGATCCACTGGGTTGGGGTGGAGAAAACGAGTTCATTAGCAAAGCAATCATAAAAGATCCTGACCTGCTCACCAAAAATGACATCGTCAATGTTAAACTAATTGACTTAAAATCAGGCTCAACGATCTATGACAAGGATGTCATTGTAGAGGTGTGATTATGCGAAAGATGCGTTTTAATAATGATGCAGTCTCGCCGGTGGTGGGTGTGATGCTAATGCTTGTCGTCACTATCATTATTGCAGCAGTCGTCTCCGGTTTTGCTGGGGGACTTGCACAGGGTTCATCAAAAGCACCACAACTCAGTATTGGTGCAGAAGCTCACAACAATTCAGCTATTATCGTTGATTTTAAGGGAGGAGACACAATCAATGGTGGCACTATTACAGTGAGAACTTTTATCCCTTGGGGCATGTTCAAGGATATGAGTCATGATGTGGATCTCACCAAGGCCGTTTACCTGCCAACAAATACTGTTGATTTAACCTCGCAGACAATCCAGACCGGTGACAAGATCAAGATAAACTGGGAGGATGCGTTTGCAGAATCATCCTTTGGAGGGTACGTGGCCCCTGCATTAGGTGAATCTGTTAATATCGAAATCTACGATTCTACAAGCGGTAAGATGATTGTCACTGCGCAGGCCACGGTCCTGCCGTAATCAGGAATGCCCATTCTGTCCTGTACATGAATCGTGTGCTGAACAGAACGAAACACCATCCATTTTTTTAAAAGAACCAAAAAATTGAGGAATAAAATGGCAAAATTCTTTGGATGCAAACCTGCCGTCCAGACACGGCAGGCAGTTGAGAAGTTCGAGAACGAAGTAATGATCCGGCATAAGAACCAGGTGCTTATCAGCAAAGTCTACCTCGATATGCAGGATACGTCCTGGGCGGTTGCGGTAGCGTACAATGTATCCCGCAATGCAGGTCTCCACGGGCACCAGAACGCTCTCGAGGTGAGATATTCATATCTCCCCGGAGAGCAGGGGGCAATAAACGTGTTCCGCTCTGATCCGGGCACGACAACAGCACTGGACGCCGGACCATTCAATGATCAGGATTCATTCACTCGTTACGCACTGGACTGCGAGAGACGCGTTGTAAATCCAGTGACTTAAGACGAATTTTCCGGATAATCATGACCGGGACATTTCCCCTGCAACACCGGGATTATTAACATACCCGGTCCCGTGGGCCGGGTAAACGGGTCATACAAATCACACCGGTAACCAGGGATACCGGGGAAAACTGCCTGGCTGATTCCGGACGATACTGCAATCCTGGATATCCGGCTTCCCGGTCCCTTTCCCTGAGCCCTGTTACAGGTATATTCCATCTTTTCATACTCCGGCCTCTTTCCAAAGGCCGCTCTCCTCTCTGTTATCCGGGAATAATGAGTCATATTGCAGAGATGCCTGGATCTTATATGTATCGTGGGGAATGTGTGGATTTCCGCAGGGAACCGGATATAACGCGGCTGAATTTCTCACTGTTCACAGGTCTTTCACCACCATTGTATCAGGACCAGTAAAATGACAGGATTTGCAGGTCAGGCAAAAAAACAATACAGGTACCGGGTGACGGGCAGTCCGGGAACCTGTACATCATTCCTTTGGAGGGCTGGGGGTGCGATGTACCGTGCAGAACGCGGAAAAGTCCCTGGCAATGTCTTTGCCAAGGGGATAGGCGTCCATAAACTCAATAAAGAAGCGCACCTGCTCGATGCTCTTTTCACTTAATTCATGCTCCATTGCACAGGCGTCCTTATCGGCGATCTCCTCCGGGACACCAATAAGGAGAAAAAAATTCCTGAGTGTATCGTGCCGGTACTTTATCACCACCGCGATCTGGCGTCCCCGGGCTGTCAACACCACCCCTTCATAGCGGCGGTATTCGACCAGGCCAAGAGAATCGAGTTTCTGGAACATTTCCACCACGCTCGAAGGGCTTACATCCAGTGCCCTGGCCACGTCTTTGGTCTTTGCATAACCCTTCGCAAGGACGACATTCAATATCGCCTCCAGGTAATCTTCCGTCTTCTGGGTCAGCGCCTGCATAGATTCTGGTACCTCATTTCCTTTATAAAGATAAGGGATTTCCTGTTCATAACCGTTCAGTTTTTTTAATGCCGGATCCTGGTGGATGTATGCCTGCTGCTGCGAGGCGGCAGCCTTTTTCTGTCAGTGCGTATCCTGTGATTACAGAAGTTCTTTTCCCGCATGAACGGCATCCCGCACAGGCACCGCCTCCCCCCGTTTGCACAGCGCACGGTCTTTCCATGATAAGATATCCCTGCCGTTCCATCAGCGCCAGGCGGTTTTCCAGCTGTTCCGTTGTAATACCGAGGGTTGAGGCAAGTTCTTTCCCGGTAAAACGGTTCTCGCGGATCAAACGTGCAATTCCAGTGATCCCGGGGCTGTTCTCATGCACGGGCAATCCCCCGGAAGAACTCCCGGCCCCATGCTGCATAACCGGTTATGGACACCAGTGCGAGGTAGAGCATCGGCACTGCAATCTCTGTCACGGACCACTCTGACAGGTCCCCGAAGAGGGCGGTCTCCAGCCACCCGGCACCGATTGCCAGGAAGGCAACGAGGCCGAATGCCAGGGAGAGGAGCAGCCCGACGAACAGGAAGGCAATGGCCCCGGGAGTCCCGGACCGCAGTCCCGGGACTCCTGCAAGAAAGACCAGGCCGATTACGCAGAGCACGAACCCGCCGAGGACATCCGCCGGAACGAACTCCATGGCGGCCAGCCCGGGAAAGATCCAGGACCCGATCCCGAGGATGCCGCACAAGAGGTAGAGTGCGCCCATGACCGCTGCAAATACTCCTTTCATTTTGTTTTTCATGATATGATCACACTCCTGCAAGAACAGCACCTCCCTTCGCAATAACAAACGCGATAAGATAGGCCACCGCTGTCCCGAAGATTACCGAGAAGGCGGTCCACTTCCA
>JBFYKV010000066.1:0-9164 GCA_041305745.1 Methanoregulaceae archaeon
GACAAAAACCCTGCCGCGGTCAATCTCACGGACGTACGCAATGATATCTCCCCGATGTTTGAAGGGCAGCCCGACCTCTATATCATAAATGAAAGCGGCGTTATCATAGCATCGACCGTGCCCGGAGTCCTCCATCTTGATTTCCGGAAATATCCGGATTTCTATGCCTCTATAACGGCCATAAGGGAAGGAGATGTTTTTTCTGCCGACCGGGTCGTCAGGTCGGTTACAAACACCACTTCCGGGACGGTCAGTGGCGAGCTGCGTAAATTTGCATTTATGCCTACCCCTGACCACCGCTATCTCCTTGAACTTGGACTTATAACCGGGTCATTTGAAACCGAACGGTCCGGCCTGTCATATGTTGATGTTGCAAAAAAAGCCAAGCAGCTCAATCCGAACGTCGAAAGTATCAGAATTTTTGATTTTAACCGCAACCTTATCATTGAGGGCGGAGTCAACCCACACGGAGAGGAAAACCGGACAATTCTTGACCAGGTATTCCAGGAGCGGAAAAGCAGGACTGTGAACGATCCGGAGAAGGATCTTACCATCAGGTACCTCTTTATCGATCTGAAGAGCGAGTCGGCTGCCTCGGATATGAGTCTTGTTGCAGAAATCACCTACAGTGGCGAACTCTTACGAGAGCGCCTCTTCCGGGTCCTTCTCTTTTACCTCCTTATAGGGCTGATTGCTGTCGGAATGGGAATTGCCCTTGCGTATAATTTCAGCAACTACTTATGCAGGCCTATCAGCGGGATCGTGGAGGATGCCGACAGGATCGCACGCGGGGATCTTGAACACCCGATTCGCAGCATGCCCAATGCTGAATTTGAACAACTGAAAGAAAGCATTACCCTCATGATCACCCGCATCAGGGAATACAGTGAAGAACTCGAACGTGAACGTGCCGAACTCCGGATTGCAGCAGATATCCAGAGGACTTTTCTCCCCCGCACAATCCCTGTCATTTCCGGCTTTTCCCTTGCTGCCAGTAGTATCCCTGCCCGCGAAGTGGGGGGTGATTTCTACGACTTCATCCCGCTCGACGAAAGGCGGCTGGGTCTTGTGATTGCAGATGTGGCGGGAAAGGGTATCCCGGCAGCACTTTTCATGGCACTTTCCCGTTCGATTGTCCGGGCGATGGCCCTTACTGATAATACTATCGAGATATCAATTGCGGAATCAAATGAACTTATTTCTGCGGATGCGGTATCCGGCATGTTCGTTACCCTCTTTTACGGAGTGCTTGACAATGAGACCCACCACCTTTCATACGTCAACGCAGGACATAACCCGCCTCTCCATTTCCAAGCAGCTGATGCAAAGGTTACCCTGCTGTTACCGACAGGGATGGTGCTTGGTGCTGAACCTGATGAAAAGTATAGCGTCGGGACGATCCAGCTCAATCGCGGCGACCTGCTCGTACTCTATACCGACGGGGTTACCGAGGCGGTCAATTCCACAAATAAACAGTTTGGCGAGGACCGCCTTATTGATATTATCCGCACGAAGGCGGGCCGCACCCCTGATGAACTGCTTTCTCTAATTCTTGCAGAAATAGTATCATTCTGTGAAAAAATGCCACAGTTTGACGATATTACCCTTGTCATCCTGAAGAGGGAAAAATAACCCCTGACCCTGATCATACAAGGAAAAATGATTTTAATAATCATTTCTTAGTAGTGAATAAAAACCCGCATTCTCATTTTTCTCAATTTCATAGTGACATCCGCACCTCCCCATGCATACTCTTTTCCGGTGCTCCTGTCCCGGATATATTCAGAAATTCATTTCGAAACGAAGGTATTCTTACGTAATGCTTTTTAGCCGGGGAATCCGCCTGATCTGTTCATTGAAGAATATGAATGACTCCGTGGGGGGGACAGGCACAAGCACTTTATAAGAACGAAGCGATCTATTTTCTATCAGACCGGACTATTCCGGAGGAGTATATAATTATGAAAATGAATACTGGAACCATAACCGTAACAATCGCGTGTCTTGCATTCCTGTTTCTCTGTATGCAACCGGTAACCGCTTCCTTACTCAAATATGACATGTCTGACAACGGTGCAGTGGTACAGGCAAAAATGAACGATTTAATCATCATTACCCTGCCTGAGAACCCGACAACGGGATTTATGTGGGATGCTGATGCCACAACGGGCCTCTACCTGAAAAGTGACACCTATAACAGGCCTGCAACCATGAGAATGGGGGCCGGGGGTTCCCATACGTGGAATTACGTGGTTGCCGGAACCGGAACCCAGGAATTTTCGGCAGTGTACCACCAGCCATGGATGCCGGTAGAAGAAGGTGACTCCGAATATTCACTCACCTTCGAAATCAGCCGTTTTTCCCGTTCCGACCTGCTCACACAGCCATCATCAGGCACAGCCGGATCGGTTGCTGCATTCCGTGAAAAATTAAACCTTTAATATTCTTTTTCTGCTTTCCGGCGGGTTTTTTAAGGTCACAATTGGGAACATTGATGTACAAATCACTCATATAAATTTCAGAATGACAAAATGCGAACGTCATCCAAAACATGAAGCCGGACACACCTGTAAGCTCTGCGGGGACAAATGCTGTGACGAATGTTACAATACTACCTCAGGCATCTGCAGGGGCTGCCTGGTAAAGGTAGGAATAATTGTTTTGCTTGTAATGATTGTAATCTCGTACTCCGCCTGGTTCGGAGTGTTCTGATACTGGCTTAATTTCCAGGCCGAAACGCAATTCCGGGTCCGGGAATAACGCCATTATTCGCTTTTTTCGTAACTGATAATTTTTTTTGATTCTTCGCTGTTTTGTATGGGTTGATGGGAACTTAGTTCTTTGAGGGAGTATTGAGGAGTCACTGAATCGCCGCCGGCAGCGGGAATAGGGAATTATCTTATCTTTCATCAGAGGACACGGGTACAATCTTTTTTGGCCACCGCAATCGTCGCCCCGGCTTCGTTGGGCAGAGCCTTCGCGTTATTTTCCGGGGTGCTGACGTTCATCGTAGTGAGGACAGACGGTAAAACCCCCTCGGTATTACGTGTTGTCTTAAAATTGTATCCGCACGATAGAGCGAAGAGCCATTTTAATAAGGATGAAGAACACGGATCGTCCCGGATATCCCTTGTCATTCATCTTTTTATCAACAGGATCGGAAATGAAAATTCAGGACCGGACCGGGGGTACCTGTAAAAAGAGATATGCTACTGGCAGATTCCCAAAAAAGGATATGAGGAAATATTGCCGGTCACTGTTCCATAACCCTCCCTGATAATCAGTTCCTTTTTTGGTGCAGCTCTGAATCAAATTCATTTTTTGCATCTGGAATACAGTCAATCGATGCTGAATAAGGCTTTATATCAATGACCGGCGTCCCGTCGAGGGCATCAAGACCGGTAACGGTAATCACGCCGTTTTTGACTTCCTTAACAGCTGCAATTCCGATTCCTATCGGGTTCGGGCGGTCCGGCGAGCGGGTACAAAAGACCGGTCGTTCCCTGCCGGTCCCCGGTGGCGTGGCAGTAAGGACATCACGCCGTGACCGGTCAAGCCAGTATAAAACAAAAATATGGCTGCAGAAACCAGTTTCTCCCACACCCGCCTTATAAGGGTCATAGATATGGATCTCTGATACGGTATTTTCAAGGCGTCCCTGCCTCGGCGCATCCCCACGGTTCTGATACGGGGAGCGTATCACACCGATGGAAACCAGTTCTATCTTTTCCTTCATACAAAACAATAAATTCGTCATACCTGACAGAAATATCTTGTGATACCCGGGCGTGAGAGCGGCAATACCAGATGATTTCCGGTTTTTCCCCGGTTTTTTTAGGAGGGGTATAGATACATTGGATACGAATAATACAGGAAGATCTTCATGATAACACGAAAACACCTGATCAGGCTCGCTGATACCCTTGTCCCAAGCTCACAGATTACGAGGATCAGGAACTATATTCCTGCAGATTACGGACTTTTTCCTTCCATTGTATCCCGGGGGCGCCTTCATGATTACGGAGATAATGACAGGAAAGAATTTTTTTCTCTTATCCGCTCGGTCAGGAAAGAAACGGATCTTCTCCTTGAGGATATAGAGGCTTATACAATTTTTATGGCCGTAAAAAGGACCAAGAAGGTGAAAGGTGACATAGCAGAGGTCGGAGTATACAGGGGCGGGTCAGCTACCATCATCTGTGCTGCAAAAGGAGAACGACACCTGTTTTTATTCGATACCTTCGAAGGCCTGCCTCAGGTCGACTCAATTGACGCGGTCTGGCCGTTTTATGAGGGTAAATTCCATGCATCGTTTGAGGAAGTACGGAAGTACCTGGCCAGGCAGTCAAATGTATCTATTTACAAGGGTATCTTTCCGGCAACCGGAACAGCAGTAAAAGATCGGTCTTTTTCAATGGTAAACCTTGATGTTGACACATTCCAGAGTACAAAAGACTGTCTTGAATTTTTCTACCCCCTGATGAGCCCGGGAGGAATCATTCTGTCCCATGATTATCTCAATACCCCGGGTGTACGAAAAGCATTTGATGACTTCTTCGCTGATAAGCCTGAACCTGTGCTGGAAACGTCGGCATCACAGTGTATCGTTGTAAAAATTTAGTGCCGGTGCGGCCGGTCATATATCTGCAGGGACCGGCAGGAAAACAAACGCCTTTTTTTTTACTTTCCGGACTTGAATAAAGAAAATTTTCTGCCGGAAAATTTTTTAGAAAGTCTCACAATGCAATGGACAGATACCTGCCAAAAGTTGGGATCACCCCCTGGAAATACATGTATCCGGCAGGGACCAGGTCATTGTCACACACTGCTGAAAGGCATGCAGACATAAGGGGACATGAATGAATTTTAGCTTATTCAACCAGTGAACTACCCCGCCCTGAAGATGGGGGACTTCACGCTCCGCCCCCTTCACCCCCGCACGTTAAAAAAATTCACTGAAATATTCCCATAAAAAAATACTGCTTGAATCTCCTGTACAGCCCCTGAATCTCCCGGCATGAGAACCCCTTATTGCTGCCGGGAAAGTGGCTTATATGGGGGGCAATAGCATGAACGACAGTTCAGATCAGATTCATCCCACAGTATAATGAGTACTGCCCACCATTTCATTCTCAGTTATGCATGTAAATTTCAGGCGCTATGGCCTTTATCTCCTGAGATGGCAGGCAAGCACCCCGATTCTCGCCGGCGTCGGCATCCTCCTTGCATCCATGGGCCAGATCGTCGCTGCAATAATTGCAAACCTGATTGGCGGGTTACTCTTTTTCTGGGTGGACCGGTTCATCTTCACCTCGCAGGCCCTCGCAGCACAATGGGAAGTCAGGGAAAAAATTGCCTGTGCAGACTGCGGGAAGATTACACGGGGATACCGCCTTGTCATGTCCCCGAATTATGACAAAAGCCACGACTGCAAACCTGAATTCCGCTGCGAGGAATGTTCAGAGAAAAAAACGGAAGAGTTGAAGAAACGGGGCATAAAAACGGATTGAAAACCTGAATGACCATGAATTTTTCATATATCGCATACCGGTATCCACGCAGCCGGGGGAAGCCATGAACAGCGAGAGGAGAAACGAATTAAAAAATTTCCTGTCAGCTGCACCTTTCTTCAGGGGCCAGGCATCAACTGAAGGAACCAGACTGTATGACCTTGCATTCACCCATAGTTCGTGGATAAAGGAACATTGCCAGGACACCGGAAACGAATCATGCAGGGCCGATAATGAACGCCTTGAATTTCTTGGAGACCGGGTACTCAATCTTATCGTCGCAGAGTATCTTTTCAGCCGGTACGATATGAATGAAGGCGCAATGACCGGGAGGATGGAGGTAACAAGGAACCGGAACCTCGCCCGTATCGTTAAAGACCTCGATTGCGGCTTTGAAGATCTCATCCTCACTGGAACAGGTCAGAAAAAGACACCCGGGATCATTGCAGATGCTTTTGAAGCGTTTATAGGAGCACTCTACCTGGACCTTGGTCTGGAAGAGACCAGGAAGATCGTACTCGAACTGGTTCAAGACGAAATCAGGGCATTTTCTCCCGAAAGGAATTATAAAAAAAAATTGCAGGAATACCTGCAGAAAAACAGGAGGCCGCTGCCAGTCTATGATCTTATTGAGAGGTCCGGCCCTGACCACGGACCTGTCTTTATTTACCAGGTATCGGTCGGGGATACTGTCCTTGGGACCGGGATGGGCCTGACAAAAGCCGAAGCCACGCAGAACGCAGCAAAATCTGCTTTTGAACTGTTGAAACATGAGGATCTTTAACCTGGATTACCAGGCGGTCCAGAAACCGGTTCATGATTCAGCAAAGATACAGAGAATTACAGAGGTATTCTCTGACCCTGCATATATTCAGGAATACCCGGATACACACGGCGTGCCGGCTTTGTCATCAGGCAGACACTGAAACAGGGCGGGATTTAATGCAAAGCCCTGTCACTGTCCGATTCGGCGGTCGTGATGAAAACATACAGGTTCTCTCGCTTTTCCTGCTGAATTACTGATATGCCTGTCTTAAAAAGAGGCCTCCCGGCACTTCGAAGCCCGACAGGTTACAGAATAGCCCCTGCCTTGCATGAGATAATGTTATATTGTTAAAAGAGGATGTTCGGGTAGCAGAGAGGCCAGATTTATGTTTAAAAAAATTTTGTTCGCGGTCGATGGATCTCATGTCACCCGTAGGGTGCTTGAAACTGCAGCAGAACAGTCAAAAGCATGGAAAAGCGACCTACACCTCATTTATGTCATCGAGACCGGCTGGGCAGAAGGCGATGTCGCCCGCGAACTGGCAATCCACGAACTGGAGGATGAAGCAAAGGGTTTTATCGAGACGATTAAGAAGGAGATCAGTGATATGGGAATCACGGTCACAACACATATAGAACGTGGTCACCCCGGTGATCTAATCGTTAAAACTGCTGAAACTATTGGAGCGGATCTTGTAATCCTCGGTTCAGTCGGCCGTAGCCAGATAAAGCGGATGATTGCCGGAAGTGTATCGACCTTTGTCGTTAACCACAGTCCGGTCACGACCATGGTTGTAAAACCCTGATCCGGAAAAAGTTGTATTCCGGCAATCCCTGGGTTTTCACTACCTCCGGGTCTTCCCACAGAAAGACCTCTTCCGGAAATTACCTGTAAGACTGGATATAATATCCGTCCCGGACTCTTTTGCCACCAGCAGGTATTTGAAGATTGTGCGACTAAATTTTGGGGATAAAAAGAGGGCCGGAGGTGACAGTTCCAGAAGGAGTGGCGGATGATGGTCGGGCATATCAGGTGAATGGATATGCCCACCGGAACATTATCATGTTCATCGTCCTCATCGGGACTGCCATGGCAGTCATCGATGGAATTGTAGTAAGCATCGCACTTCCTACAATCACCTCCTCTTTTGAAGTGGGGGTTACCCAGTCACAGTGGATTATTACCGCATACCTGGTGACTGAAACCTCACTTCTTCTGATATTTGGAAAAATTTCGGAATACACCGGAAAAATAAAAATTTTTCTTGCAGGCGTCATTATTTTTACTTCAGGCTCCCTTGCATGCGGAGTATCAGCCAGCCTTTTTGAACTTATAATCTTCCGGATTATCCAGGCAACCGGATCCGCCATGATATTTTCGCTGTCGACTGCAATTATTTTTGAACTATTCCCAAAAGGGGAACAGGGTCGGGCAATGGGGTATATCGGGGCCACGATAGCGGTTGCCGGCATCGCCAGCCCGGTACTGGGCGGATTTATCACCGATACGCTCGGGTGGGAGTATATCTTCCTGATAAACGTCCCGATAGGCATTATTCTCCTCATTCTCGCATTCAGGTATTTTCATTTCAGGGAGACTCTTTCAGGGAACCTTGATATGGACTGGCCGGGAGCGGTTGCAATGGTCATCTTCATGGTCTCGCTGATACTCTTCCTTGGAGAGATGAGTTCCGGAATTTCGCTTTCCCCTGCTGCTGCAACATACTTAATCGTGTTCATGGTGTCGCTCGGCGCCTTTCTCCTCCGCGAAATGACGCATAAAAACCCCCTCCTTGAACTTTCGGTGTTTAAAAACCGTTATTTTTTTCTCCCCGTAATGGCCATGATACTCCTTTTTATCGCCCTTTTTATGGTAAACCTGATTGGCCCTTTCTATTTTGAAGGGGTGATGGGACTGAAACCCTCTCAGGTAGGGCTGGTATTCCTTATCGCACCGTTTATCATGGTAGTTGCCTCGCCTGTCACCGGCTGGCTGTATGACCGGTTCCCTTCACGATATTATTCGGCCGCCGGAATCGGACTAACCGGCATCTCGCTGTTACTCCTCAGCAGTAGTGCCCGTTCTATTGACCTTCCCCTTATCGTCCTCTCTTTCATCCCGCTTTCTATAGGGAGTGCACTCTTCCAGAGCCCGAATGACACTGAGATCATGAGATCTTTGCCGCATGAAAAGACCGGCATCGCCTCAAGCCTGAGTGCAACGCTCCGGAACCTTGCAATGACCCTCGGGGTTTCTGTCGCAAGTATTATTCTTGCCTTCCAGTTGCATTCAGCGGATTATTACGGTCCCGTTCTTAAGGCAGATCCATCCCTTCTCGCAGGATCCATCGGGGATATACTTGTTGCAGGGGCATTCTTATGTTTCGCCGGGATGGTATTCTGCCTGGCAAACAGTACAAAAAATGTTACTCGTCAGGCATAACCGCCTGTTCCCGGAATTGGACCATCTTCATGCAATAGCAATTTTAAAAACAGGTCCGACAAATCTCCTGCATCATGCAGGCCATATTACAGAGGTTTTTTCCATGGTTTTCTTCCGCGAATATGAGGAGTCGATGGCTGATGACCAGTCGGCTCTTTGCGATTCCTGCAGTAATTTTTCAGATTACCGCAACCGATATGAGGACCCCGTTTATTCTCCTGGAACGGGAATTTTCTGGCAGACCTGATACCCGGCCTGACCAGACAGAATAAGATGAATTGCAAGAGAACGGGGTCCCGTCGATACATGTTTATCACACGTGGGTGATGTCATTACAGATGAAACTCCCCGCCCACCGGACAAAAATTGTTTGCACCATAGGGCCCTCATCATACCGTATTCCTGTATTGAAGTCAATGATACGGGCCGGTATGAATGTGGCCCGC
>JBFYKV010000067.1:0-21546 GCA_041305745.1 Methanoregulaceae archaeon
CCGTCATCGTGATATTCGCCCCGCTGTCCTTTGCAAGACCCATTGCCTGGTCGGCATATGTCCCGCCAAGGTACGTTGAAAAGACCAGCTGCGAACCGTTTACGGACATCCGTGTCAGGAACGCATCGTACTGGAACCCGTTGCGGTCCGGGTAGATTGCATTTGCCACCGGGTAGTCAATCGAGTCGGTATATCCTGCAATATAGGCAGTGCCGGCACTGTCCACCACGATACCGCTTCCTGATTCAAGACCTCCGCCGCCAAGGTAGGTCGAATAGTTCAGGACAGTACCAGAGTTGGTGAATTTAGTGACAAAGGCGTCCTGGATCCCTTTTCTCAAACTCTGGAATGCATTTACCCTTGGGAAATCACTGGACTGGGTCATTCCGGTTACATATGCATCCCCTGCAGAATCCACTGCAATGCCGTTGCCTTCCTCATCCCCAAGGCCACCAAGGTAGGTTGAATAGAACAGGGCACTTGCCGTCGGGTTCATCTTGGTGACGAAGGCATCACGGGTTCCCCTGATATTCGGCCTGAATGCACTCTGGGTCGGGAAATTTGACGACCGGGTCGTTCCGGTAACAAAGATGTTACCTGACGCATCCAGCGCTATGGACTTCCCCTGGTCATTCTGGTCCCCTCCGAGGAATGTCGAGAACGGAATGGTTGCATTCGTCGTTCCATCATAGTTGATATTGGTCACGAACGCATCGCTGCCGCCGCTTAAATTCTGCTGGAATGCACTTGTATTCGGGAAATCCGGCGAATAGGTGTATCCTGTAAGGAAAGTATCCGTGTTTACTGATGAATTCATGGCAATGCCAAGACCCGCATCATCCCCACACCCTCCAAGGTACGTCGAATAGACCAGTGCCGTCCCGTTATCCCAGAGTCGTGTAACAAACGCATCCGATCCATAACATGAGGACTTATTGTATTGTACCGCTTCCCACACGGGGAAGTCACCAGAAAGAGTGTACCCGGTTAAAGTGGCGTTATTGTAGGCATCAACGACAATGGCTGTTCCCACATCGTCTGCAGAACCACCGAGATAGGTAGAATATACAAGCTGCGTCCCGTCAGGGGTCAGTTTTGTCACAAATGCATCAGTTCCCCCGGCGAGGAGATCCTGGAACACCAGCGCAACCGGAAGCGGGAAGTCGGTCGACTGGGTAAAGCCGGTAATATAGGCACTTCCTGCACTGTCCACCGCAACCGCAAATCCACGGTCCTCGTTGCTCCCGCCAAGATAGGTCGAGTAGTCGAGTTCCGGGTCGATGATTAACGGGTACGCCTGATCGTAACGACCGATGTCAAATCCGACCAGGTCTTCTTCAAGGAGGATATACTGCGAATCCACAGAAACCCTCTCTCCCCCGATGATCTGGTAGGTGACCGGGGCTGCCTCGTAGAGTGTCCCAAGTGCTGTTTCGACCAGCAGGTTCCCATCGGAATCAACCGACAGTGTTTCCGCACCCTGGTACTTCATCACGATGCTTCGTGGGTCAGTACCCGGCGAGAGAACAAACTCCCTCTTTAAGACTCCCTCTGTTCCCCTGAACACGAGGTCTGTGCCAGGCAGCACCTCCCGGTATGCCACCGCTCCATAGGTCGGTACCCCCGTTTTCCATTCTGATGGGTCATTTCCCATGAAGAAATTCGCAGTTCCCGGTAACAGGTCAACACCCTCCACCCTGACATCAGGGGTTGACCCGGCGATACTGATCCTTATAACTGACGACTGGTCGGCAGCAGCATCGGATGCAGCCAAAACAACCTCGTCAGGTGTAAAGTAAATGCTGTATCCCGCTGCTTCCACGTGGAAGAGGACCGTGTTCTGCTGCTGGCCCTGGTTTTCGATGAAACTCAAAGGCAGTTTCGTCAGCTGTACCGACAGTTCATCTGAAGCGGCTGATACACATGGTATCCCCGCTAGCAATGATATAAGAAGAATCAGGATAATTCCAGTTTTCGTCACTTTCATACCGAATTCACCTCCGGGGAGTCCGGAAACGGACTCATATACCTTCCCCGTCATTTTTTTGTGATCATTAACGAGCATCTGCTTTGACTACCTCGTGCGGCACTCAGATGTAGATCACATAATGTCGCCATGGTACCATGTTTCCCATTCAACCGGATGAGAAATCAGGAATATTTTTCTGATCAGATGTTCTGAAAAATCCCTTAATTTTCATACATATAATACTTTCTCCAAAAAATGCTCCTGAACCCTTTTTTTTACCGTTTTTCCATGAAAAAGGGAGAGGTGCAGCACACATTATCCACCGCCCGGAGTCACTGTTCTGAAGTACTTCGCGGGGTCAGTCTCACCTTTGATTATCGTTGATAAAACGTTACAACGGGAGATTAATATCAGGTCAGCCACAGACAGGAAAATATGGCACGGGACCTTTCATCTCACGATATTGAACTGTTGAAAAAACTTGCTCCCGAATGTGAGGGGATCATCTGTTCAGGCTCCGGAAGCCATTACCGGTCAATCCTGCCCCCCGTTGCGAATCACTTCTCACCGGACGAAACAGATTTCAAAAGACGGCTGGAACAGCTCGATGACGCAGACCTCTCCTATCTGCTTGACCTGATCAGGGACGGGTCTGAAAGTCTGGGTTGTATTCCACCTGCATTCGTCAGGGAATTTGTCCTTATGGTCGCAGAACATGTTGATTTTGATACTGCAAACGAGCTTATTCTCATCTACTCGGAAGAGGGCTCGTGCGATGACCCCGTGTAAAAAATCTCATCACGCTATTTTTCATGCTTTTAACTCCCGGAATCGTTCCCGCATTTTCTTTTTTGGATTTTTTTCTCTCAAATACCTCCATCGGTTGATATCCCGCACCATCATCTCCCACACTCTTTCTGAAATATCCGCCCGCCCCGTTGCCAAATATAAAAAAAACAACCTTTTTGCATAGAATTTTGCCTCCAGGCCACGATATGTTTATATCGGGTTTGTGTGATATTGTACCTGAACATTTCAAAGGTGAATGTACATGTTATGGGCAAATGCGATTATTGGAATTGTACAGCTTCTTATTGCCATTATACTGGCAGTTGTTGCGCTGTACATCGGATTTTCGGTCCTTTCAAAAATTACGAAGGGAATTGATGAAGAAAAAGAACTGGCAAAGGGAAATGCCGCTGTCGGTATCGTCGTTGCAGCGGTTTTCTTTGCAATTGCAATCGTCGTCCAGTCCGGGGTATCAGGAGTATCTCTCGGAATTGCAAAGGCGATGTCAGTCGGCCTCTTCTCGGTTGACGGCTTTATCGCCATTGGTTTTGCAATCCTGCAGCTTGTTCTCGGCATTGTCCTTGCAGTTGCGGCAATCTACCTTGCACTCAATATCCTTGACCGGTTAACAAAGGGTGTAAACGAGTTTGAAGAGCTCAGGAAGGGCAACGTTGCAGTCGCGCTCGAAATGGCCGGAGTGATCATCGCGGTCGCGGTTATCATACAGTCCGGGGTCATTGGCATCACCACTGCATTACTCTAAAACTCATACACTTTTTTACCAGGTACCGGGGGTTTACCCCAGAATTGGAGAGCGCTGCAAAAACCTGCTGGCAATCGCCCCTGAATAAATCCTCCTCGTAAATCAGTATTCCTGATGAATTATCGATACGATAATTCCCACAACGCCCGGCAACCAATAATTAAAAAGAGAAAATTATTCCGGGACTCGTTTCTCCAGCCCCTCATCTTCCGCGGTTTTTTCTTCCGGTACCGGCTTCATCGAGGGGAAGAGGATCACTTCCTTGATTGAATTTTTATTGGTGAGCAGCATGACCAGCCGGTCAATCCCGAGCCCTACTCCGCCGGTGGGGGGCATCCCGTACCCGAGTGCGTTGATGAAGTCAAAATCAATCATCTGTGCCTCGGCATCACCACTTCTCCTCTTCTCGTCCTGCCGGAGCAGCCGGTTGAGCTGGTCGAGCGGGTCATTTAACTCGGAAAATCCGTTTGCCACTTCCATTCCATAGATGAAGAGTTCAAACCGTTCGGTAAAACCTTCCTTTGTACGGTGCTTCTTTGCAAGCGGCGAGTTTTCAACAGGGAAATCAAAGACAAATGTCGGCTGCACCAGCTGATCTTCCACCAGCGCTTCAAAGAAGATGACCAGAAATTCCCGGTGATTCACAGGTTTTTCCCAGTCGTCAATCCGCTTTGTGCGGGCGATCTCCCTCAGTTCATCAACCGAATACTGCCAGATATCGATATTTCCTATCGTTTTTACCGCGTCTTCCATAGAGAGGCTCTTCCATGGCGGTTTGAAATCGAGGACCGAATCTTCAAACGGGACTTCGTAGGTACCATAGACCTCGTAGACTAAGTGGCTGATTATCCCCTCGGTGAGTGCCATCATGTCCTTAAAGTCCCGGTATGCCTCGTAAATCTCGACCATTGAAAATTCGGGGTTGTGATGGGTATCGATATCCTCGTTCCTGAAATTTCGTGCCAGTTCGAAGACTTTTTCAAAGCCACCGACTACAAGCCGCTTTAAATAGAGCTCGGGAGCGATACGCATGAACAGGTTCTGCTCGAGATAATTGTGGTAGGTGGTAAACGGCCGTGCATTGGCACCACCATAAATCGGCTGGAGAATAGGGGTTTCAAACTCAAGGAAACCACGCGAGTTGAGATACTGCCGGATCATCGATATGATCCTGCTCCGGGTCCGGAACGTCTGCCTGCTCTCCTCGTTGACGATCAGGTCAATGTAACGCTGGCGATATCGTTTTTCAACATCACGGAGGCCATGGAACTTTTCAGGGAGTGAACAGACAGACTTCGTAAGGAGTACAAAGTCATCGACCCAGATGGTAATCTCCCCGACCTTTGTCCGGAAGACATGCCCCGATACCCCGATGATATCACCCCTGTCAAGGAACCTGTTGAAAAAATCAAACTTTTCGTTTCCAAGGTCGTTTTTCCGGATATAGAGCTGTATCCGTCCATCCTCGTCTCCGAGGTCGGCAAAAACAGTTTTCCCGTGATTCCGGACGGTAAAGAGCCTTCCTGCAGTGAAGACCTGTCCCTCGCTCTTTTCGTGACCGATCGACTCAAAACGGGCCTTAATATCCTTTATTGTATCTTTCCGGTCATATTCCGGAGGATATAACAGGGCTCCTGCGTCCTCCAGTTGTTGTAATTTATCGAGCCTCTGCTGGTCAAAATTCAGATTGGCATTCTCGGTGTCCATAATCTATTCCTCGTTATCCTGTCGGTCCCAGCCATCGGTCAGCGGACCGGCCCGGGAACTGTCCCGTTGATGAATATGCATCTGCTGCCGGGCCTTGAAGGGAGGGAGAACCTGCCCGGACATCCTATAATTATTCCTTTTCAGGGGTAATAATAATTTATAACAGGGGGAAAAATGGGTCTCATGAGACCTGTTTTATTCTTTGGTCATACCCCTTGTTTTAAGATTAAGTGCACATCGCAGTGAGATGGGGAACAGATTCTGCAGGTCCCCCTGCCCGGACCTGGTATCTCCGGGCACTTTGATATCTTTTACCTTCTTTTTTCAGGGGAAGGACAATATTGACCCCGGATTTTCTTCTGGTAAGCGATGTGGGCAGGGCAGACTGTTGCCTGACAGTCTTATACGTCGTATGGAAGGGCCCTGACGGATGACAGGCCCGAAGATGCCGGACAATATCCACTCAAGACTCCCCGGCCATCTTTCTCTGTATCATTTCGATCGCTTCCCTGATCATCTCCTGCACCCCTTCAAGATCATCCTTCAAAGCATGGCGAAGCGGTACCAGTGCCCGGGGATCTCCCAGGTATCCAAGCGCCCATGCGGTCTTCTGGCGGACTCTCCAGTCTTCGTCGTCGAGAGCAGTGATGAGTGGGTCCACCGCCCTGCCATCTCCGATAAGGGCAAGCGACTCTGCAGCCTTCCACCGCTCCCCCGGGTTCCCGTCGTTCAGCATCAGCAGGAAGTATTCCAGTTTTTTTTCAGTTTTGGCCCTGTCAGGATCAACAGACATTTCGAAATGCCACCCCCTTAATACAGAACCTGAAGAATATCATGATAGTATCCACACCCCCGGATCATTGTGGCCCTAAAAAACAGTCGGGTCAAAGGACCTGTAATCATATTCCGACAGTCACCGTCTCCCTGCCGGATTGTCAGGTTTACATCCACATTGCCTGGTCTCCCTGGGTGTTCTATACGTTTCATCACCTTTGTGGCCGGAACAGGACCGCCCACCTGATCATATACTGTCATATACCTGATTTTATTATTACTCAGGTGGTGAGATGAATTATGAAGACCGCTTTTGGCTGGATCGAGATCGGGGACCACCGGTATGATCATGATATCATCATTCATACCGACGGGACCGTTTCAAAGCGGAAGAAGAAATTATCTAAACACATGAAGGCGGAATTTGGCCATACACCCCTCTCCCTGGAAGAACTGGCCATTGTAAAGGAAGAAAAGCCGGAGATTATCTATATCGGGACCGGTCAGTACGGCGATCTCCCTCTTACCCGGGAAGCAGAAACATTTCTGGAGTCGTTTCATTCCGTACTGCGGCCCACGCCTGATATCCTGCCAGAGATCGAGCGTGAGCAAAAAAAGTATTTTGCCATCCTCCACGTCAGCTGCTAGACAACGGCACTTATTGCACCGGTACCCGGAACTCCCTGTATTCAGTTCTTTTGCAAAAACAATCCCGGTCCCCTGTAACATGAGTCCCGACAGAGTCTCAGAGGAACTCATAAATGCGATTTATACCCCGGATGAATAATTATCGCACAGGTGTTCCGTAAAAAGATTCATCACTCCCGTTGTTCTATCATTTCACAGCACAGAAAGGAGAAAATTTTTACGGATTTTGCACACGTCGTCACTTATGGTGTTTCACCTCCAAAAAAACGAGGGACCCGAAGGTGAACCATGGCCGACGAGATAGAATCACTGTACAGGCAGCATGGTGACACACTGGTCATCGAGATTGTCTTAAACTCAGTGATGCAGATCTACAATTCACTGGACCCATCCCCGTTTAAGGAACGGGAACTGAACGGAACCGCAGAAGAATATATCTACAATGCGGTTGACGATATACCCCCGAAAAAACCCGTAGAGATGGTGGTATACCTCCCTGAACAGGAAATAACCCCCGATATCGCGATCACCCTCCCTGCCTCAATACGGAATCATTTCGAATATAAATCCGCCCTTTCAGTGCGGGAATTTTCCCGCCTGATGCGGAGGGGCAGGTTTGTGCTCGTCATCGCGGCGATCACTCTCTTTTTCTGCCTTTATGCACGTCAGGTTATTCCCATCTACCTCGGCAGTTATCCCGGAGCCGTTATGCTTGAGGAAGCACTCCTGATTATCAGCTGGGCTGCGATGTGGGAGCCGGTCACCATTTTTTTCTATGACTGGTGGCCAATCAAACAGAAACAGAAGGTCTATGACCGGGTAATACGGATGGATATCAGTGTAAAGCCCTGGAAATCGTTACTTACCCGGCAATAGCCACTCATTTAATACTCCCGCAATTTTTTTGGTATCATATGCTCAAGAGACAATTGTATGAACAGGAAGGTCCTTTTACTCTGCGGGAGCCCGCGTCCGGAAGGCAACACCGCACAGGTCGTGGAAGAATGTGCAAAGGTAATCCGTGAGCGGGGACTGGAAGCAGAGGTCTATTCCCTTGCAGGGAAATCAGTCGAATCCTGTACTGCCTGTTACCGGTGTAAGGACGAGGGCATATGTGTCCTTGATGACTGTCTCAATGAGATAATCGACAAATTGCGCGAATCCGATGGTTTCATCGTCGCCTCACCCGTGTATTTCGGAACCGCACGAGCAGATGTCATGGCAGCACTACAACGGATCGGGATGGTCTCGATGTCAACAGACAATTTCCTCTCGTGGAAAGTCGGGGGACCGGTGGCCATAGCCCGGAGAGGGGGCCATACCGCAGCGATACAGGAGATGCTGATGTTTTTCTTTATCAATGAAATGATCGTCCCGGGATCGAATTACTGGAACATGGTATTTGGCCGTGACCCCGGGCAGGTATGGAATGATATTGAAGGCATCACCACAATTCGGATCTTTGCTGAAAATGTTGCAGAACTGATCAAGAAGATCGCGTAAAAATGAGGGTGGAAAGAGGGAAAGGTGTTTTTTTAGCCTTTTTTCCCTGCATGAGCACTCAGGCTGAACGGAGCGGGAATTTTGGACGATATAATCATTGAAGTGCAGGGCCTCGAGCACCGGTATGGCAATTTCACTGCAGTTGACGGTATCAGCTTTTCGATAAAAAAAGGTGAGATTTTTTCATTTCTCGGGCCGAACGGCGCAGGAAAAAGTACGGCAATCAATGTACTCACCACGCTTTTAAAGCTACAAAAAGGCACGGCACGGATCGCGGGATACGATCTCGCCACATCACCGGAAAAGGTCAGGGAGTCAATCGGGATCGTCTTCCAGGAGGTCACGCTCGACCGTGATATGACCTGCTGGGAGATACTCGAATTTCACGGGAGGCTCTATAGCATGCCAAGAGACGAACGCAGGGTGCGCATCGACGAGCTTCTTTCACTTGTACAGCTTGAGTCAAAGAAAGACACCCTCACAAAACACCTGAGTGGCGGGATGAAACGTCGCCTGGAGATCGCACGAGGCCTGATGACTCATCCGAAGGTGATCTTCCTTGATGAGCCCACCATCGGTCTTGACCCCCAGACACGGATGCGAATGTGGGAATATATCAAGCAGGTCAACGAGGAAGGGACAACGATCTTTCTCACGACCCATTACATGGACGAGGCTGACCAGCTGAGCGACCGGATCAGCATTATCGACCATGGTAAGATCATCATCACCGGCAGGTCATGGGAGTTGAAAAACATGCTTGGAGAAGACCTGATATACCTCGAGACCAGTGACAACACCCTCTCTGAAGAGATATTGTGGGATATTGCCGGCATATCAGAGATACGGTTAAAATCCCGCGGCCTCATTCTTGTGGTAAGTGAGGACGGGACCCGCCTCCTCCCTTCTATCATGGAACACTTAAGGACGAAGGGGGTCACGGTGACCACGGTAAACTTAAAGAAACCCTCTATGGATGATGTATTCGTTCATTTCACCGGAAAAGAACTCCGTGATGAGGGGCCGGAGAAACCTTCAGTGGCCGCATCCCGGTCCAGGAGGGGGCAGAAATAATGGTAAACACCGGGTTTACAACAATCTACTGGCGGGACATGCTCAGGTATGTCAGGTTCAAGACCCTGCTGATATCCTCCCTTGTCCAGCCTGCATTGTGGATGGCATTTTTTGGTATTGCCATGTCGGCCAGTTTTGACCGGCTTACCGCCACGATTCCGGCCATACCGGGTGTGCCGGCGGTGGGATACCTGACCTTCATGAGTGCAGGGGTCATCGCTATGACTACTCTTTTCACCAGTTTATTCGGTGGAATTACCATCCTTTTTGATAAAAACTGGGGACTCATGCGTGAGATCATGGCAAGCCCCATACCCAGGGAGCATATTATCTTCGGTATCGCCCTCTCGGGGATGACAAAATCATTCATCCAGGCTGTTATCATCATGGTGTTAGGCCTCATTCTCGGGGCGCAGTTCTTCAACGGGTATACCTTTCCGGAAACCATCATCGCCATTCTCGGGATACTCCTCTTTGTTGGGACCTTTGCACTCGGTTTCCTCTTCCTCTCTGCCGCGATATCGGTCAGTCTCGAGAGCCCGGAGGGGCTCCAGGGTATCATCACCCTCCTCACCATGCCAATATTTTTTGCCAGTAATGCACTCTACCCGATTGACGCCTTTCCTGAACTGCTCCAGGTGATATCACGCATCAACCCCCTGACCTATCTCGTGATCGGTATCCGGTATTATGCCATCGGCGACGATTTCCAGGCGATCGGTATCCACTACACGGCCACTGCCGGAGATATTCTTGCAGCATATGCAGGACTGGTTATATTTGCCCTCATCATGTTCTCAGTTGCATGGTGGCGGTTTAAAAGGGCGGTTGTCACTTGACGGGAGTTCCCGTCAGAGGCCCGGGAAGAATTACCAGAAAATAATTTTGACCCGGAGAAGGGACAATCCCATTTAAATTCAATGGTAAAATTACCTTTTTTTACATAATAACCCATTTATACCATGATTTTTCCGGATGTCCCGTCTTCGCGTTCCGGGACTCCCGCTTCGCGCCGCCGGTCTGTTTCAGCATGGACTTCGTTTGTATTTCTGGTTTTCCTGCTGGCGTTTTTTCGCAATGCGGCAAAGTTTGCTGCCGGTGAAATGAACAAACCGGGTCTGGAAAAATAACAAAAGAACAGTAGCGAGGGATGGATTTGAACCATCGGTCTACGGGTTATGAGCCCGTCGGGATATCCTGACTACCCTACCTCGCTGCAGTGGAGGTTATTATATACACAATCTGCAGGGATATAGTTTACCCTTCAGGCCCGTGAATTTAACCGTGGCGGGATAGTGATTAATAATTTCATTTCAATATGGTGCTACATGGACGATGAACTGCAGAGGATACGGGAGCAAAAACTCAAAGAAATGGAGCAGAAACTCCACCAGAAAGATACGGCTACAGTAATAACAGTAAAACAGGCAGCATTCCACGATCTCCTTGCACAACACCCGCGGTTTGTCATCGATTTCTGGGCTGAATGGTGCGGGCCGTGCAGGATGGTCGCACCGGTTATCGAAGAGCTGGCAGCGGAGTTCGCAGGCCGTGTGGCGTTCGGGAAATGCAATACCGATCACAACCCGCGCATATCATCCCATTACGGGATATCTGCCATCCCTACCATCATGCTCTTCTCCCATGGACAGATGGTCGAACGGATCATCGGTGCATATCCAAAAGATGCAATACGTTCAAAGATCATCAGGACGTTTCAGATCTGATAACAGCGAAAAGTCAGGAGTGATAGAATGAAAACCAATGGAAAAAGGATTATTGTCGGGCTTTCCGGTGCAAGCGGGATAATATATGGCATCAGGCTCCTTGAAGTGCTCAGGGATCTCGGTGTAGAGACCGACCTGGTCATGACCGATATGGCTGCAAAAATGTTTGAGATAGAGACACGCCGGACCGAGGCAGAGGTCACGGCCCTTGCAACACGCGTTCATGACAGTTATGATTTCACTTCACCACTTGCCAGCGGCGGGTTCCGGAATTCCGGGATGGTCGTCATTCCCTGCAGCATGAAGACAATTGCAGGAATTTCCTGCGGCTTTGCCGATAACCTGCTCCTCAGGGCTGCCGACTGCACCTTGAAAGAGAGGCGGCCGCTTGTCCTTGTCCCGAGGGAGACACCGCTTAATATCATTCACCTGAAAAATATGGTCACCCTCGCAGAGGCAGGAGCGGTCATTCTCCCTGCATCACCCGGATATTATCATGCTCCAAAGACTATCGGTGACCTCGTCGATCACATCGTCGGCAAAGTCCTCGACGTACTTGAAATTGAGCACCATCTCTACCGCCGCTGGAGGGAAAACTCACAATAAAAATATTTTCGACTCTGCGCTATTACGTGCGGGAGATGGTATTCAGATGTATCCGTTCCAGGGTAGGTCTTTTTACCCTTAACTCCTCCGTACGATGAACTTCGCAGGTATTCCCTATAGAATGCCAGGCCATCCGCTGCTGCTCCGGATCTATGACAGGTGCATTTTTTATCCCTTGCAAGGTTACCAGTGCTGACCCAGAACCGGTACCATGAGAAATGAACGTGATTCCCCGAAAGGTCCGGGGATCCGGATTTTAATTGCGAATTTTTATAATGATACATTCACTCGTCGGAAAACCCGGGCGAAAGGAGGACGACACGGGACCTGTGCATCTCGTTCACAAATTCCTGCACGTGATAGGAGTCTGCCAGTGCCATCTCGCGTACCAGGTGTTCAGGAATCGCCTGTCCGAATTTCCAGTGATCGGGTGACGGGGTCGGAAGGTATGATGCCACCTTCTCCTGGTCCAGGCTTATAAGGTGCCTGAGTGCATCCTCCACCCGTTCCCCCTGACCTTCTCCCTTCAGGCCCTGGATATCAATCGAAAAATCTGAATACGAGGTCTTTACCCTGCCTCCGAGAAGCCCGGAGATTACCGTTGCAAGTACTCCGTTTGCATTCCTGCCCCGGAACGCAAGTACGCTCACTTCTGTTCCCGATTTTACCGGATGCTCCCAGACATGGAGTCCTTTCGCCTTCAGTCCATGCGGGAGCTGGCTTGCGATATCTCCGATAGCGCCTGAATCCTCTTCTGCCAGCGGGAGAACCGAGTCCCCACGGGCAAGGATCCGCTGGACTGCCCTGCATACGACCGGTGAATACCCGCTCTGCCCGCCGGTCCAGAAGACCTTTGATTTCTGCTCTTCTCCCGGAACGACCACGACCAGGTTGTGTGATTCATCGCTTTTCACGAGGGTCCAGTTCCGGCCGCCGAGTGAAAAACTGCTCCCCGCCCTGCTGGCAACGAAACGGGCGTCAAGTCTCCCGACGGTCTCTCCGTCTGGGGTCACTGCCCGGAATTCCCCCCCTCCCTTGATGACTGAATAGAGGTCTTTCCAGTTGGACTGCCCGTAGAGCTTCTCGGCAGCCGGGCCGGGCATCAGCAGGTCACCGTCACTGACCATGAACCCCTGCTGCACGAGGTACGTGAGTATATCTTCAATGGTCTCCCGTGAGATTCCGGAAAATGGCGACAGCCATGCGAGCTGCGAGAGGATCCTGGCACGCGAGGTCCGCATGGTGCGGCACAGTTCAAGAAAGATCTGCTGGACCAGCACGTTATAGGGAAGTGTATCGGGAATCAGAGGCTCTACCTCTTTTTTGCTTGCACATTCGATAACCGCGACCATGATCAGGAGCTCCCACGGGTCTTTCAGGATACTTGCAACAAAGGGGGGCTTTCCTCTCCTGCCACTCCTGCCCATCCGCTGAAGGAATGAAGAGACAGAATTGGGCGGCCCCATCTGCACCACGATATCAAGGTCGCCGATGTCTATCCCGAGTTCGAGCGTGCTTGTACAGATGATGCAGGCGCTCCCTTCCCGAAAAAACGCTTCTTCGGCCGCCCTCCGTATCTCGGGAGAGAGAGAGGAATGGTGAACTGAAAGGTGTTCCACCTTCCCCCGCAAAGCCCGTGTCACTATCTCGGCATCGCTCCTGCTGTTGACAAAGACAAGCGCCTTTTTGCCGGCAACCACCCGCGCAAGGGCCTCCATCCTCCTCGTATCGTCCGGCTCGGTAACAAACAGGAAACGCTTCTCACGTGCCGGGACCGGCAGCTGTACCAGTTCACGCCTGCCACGCGGACCGGAAAGCCATGATAATATCTCTTCAGGATTCCCCACCGTTGCAGAGAGGCCGATTCGCTGGACGTTCCTGCCCGATATCCGATCGAGCCGTTCGAGCAGTACGCGCAGGTGGACTCCCCGCTCTGACTCGACAAACGCGTGGACTTCGTCAATAATTACGAATTTTACGTTTTTTAAGTCTTTTGAAAGCTCCTGCTCAAGCATGAGCACTTCCAGCGATTCGGGGGTGATCATGAGAAAATGGGGAGATTCCCCGTCTGTCCAGCTCCGGTCACCTTTCGGCACATCACCATGCCATTTCAGCACTTCAAGGCCGGTGGAGAGGGCAAAGTCTAAAAAACGATCTTCCTGGTCATTGATTAGGGCCTTGAGCGGGGAAATGTAGACACACGCAACACCCGGCAGACCGCCTTTCAGGATCATATCCACGACCGGGATGAGAGCTGCCTCGGTCTTTCCGCCTGCTGTCGGTGCTATCACCATTACGTCATTGCCGGCAGTGACTGCCCGGTAGGTACGCTCCTGCACCTCGCGGAGTTCGCTCCATCCCATGCGGTATGCGAGTACCTGCTGGAGCGACTCGTATAACTCACCAAATACCCCTGACACGGACTTCAATCCATACTGGGTCAGCAGAGGATATCTCTTTTCGGTTCAGTGACACAGGGTCCCCTCCCGGGGACCCCGCCAAAAAAGAGGAACAAATATATATGGAAAAATCATTTGAATTATCAGGTAAACCACATATGTCTGTCGTACAGGGAATTTTCTCTTCAATAAACCCGTGTGCCGCAGGCATCTTTTTCTTCTTCTTTCGATAGGGGACAGCGTTGATATACGCTGGTTCCCCGTACAGGAGTTGAATCCCGGAGTTTACCGAGGGTGATTTCTTATGTTATTCGGAATTCCTGACCCACAGATCTGGATTGGATATCTGCTATCAATCGGCTTCGCGCTGGCGTGTGTAGCATACGCCATTTTGAACTGGAACAAGGGGGATGACAGCAGTGACAGTTGATACCCTGACACTGACGATTATCACGGCCATTTACCTGGTTGTCATCTTTGTCATCGGGTATATCGGGTATAAACAGACCAAGGTGGCGGAAGACTTTCTTGTCGCCGGGCGAAAGAGCCATCCTGTTGTCATTGCCCTCTCTTACGGGGCAACGTTCATCAGCACATCGGCCATCGTGGGGTTCGGCGGGGTTGCAGCAAATCTCGGGATGGGATTGATCTGGCTGACGGTGCTCAATATTGGGGTAGGAATCCTCATCGCATTCGTTGTATTCGGTAAAAGGACGCGAATTATAGGCCATCGCTTAAAGGCAATAACATTTCCCGACCTCATGGGAAAAATATACAACTCGGCATTTCTTCAGTACGCCTGCGGCATTGTCATCATCATTGGAATGCCGTTATATACCGCGGCGATCCTTATTGGCGGTGCACGATTCATAGAGACTACCCTTAATGCATCCTACGAGCTCTCCCTGATAGGATTTGCCCTTATTGTTGCCATATATGTTATCTTTGGCGGCCTGATCGCGGTGATGTACACCGACGCAGTACAGGGGGCAATTATGCTTGTCGGCATGACCATCCTGATTATTGCCACGTATGTGATTCTGGGGGGTGTAACTACCGCGAATACTGCACTTACAGAGATGGCCGACCTTGTCCCTTCAACGCTTGCCGCACAGGGCATGACGGGATGGACGTCAATGCCGGTTCTTGGTTCTCCAATCTGGTTTACCCTTATTACCACGATGGTACTCGGTGTAGGGATTGGGGTACTGGCACAGCCACAGCTGGTTGTCAGGTTTATGACGGCAAAGGACAGTAAGTCCTTAAACCGCGCCATTCTCGTCGGAGGTCCGTTCATCCTGATGATGACCGGCGTTGCATTTACCGTCGGAGCACTCACCAACGTCTATTTCATGCAACACGATGGGAAAATAGCAATTGATATGGCAGCAGGAAATGTAGACACCATCATCCCGCTCTTCATCAACTCCGCGATGCCTGACCTGTTCGTGGTCATATTCATGCTCGCACTGCTCGCCGCCGCCATGTCGACGCTCTCCTCCCTCTTCCATGCGATGGGGACCGCGCTTGTCTGTGACGTGTGGGGCCGGGGCCGTGAATGCGCCCTGTCACTCCGCGCAAACCGCTATGGCGTGCTGGTCATGATCGTTGCAAGTGTGGCGCTCGCATTCGTGATGCCGGGCAGCATCATTGCCCGTGCAACCGTTATGTTCATGGGTCTCTGTGCGTCGGCGTTCCTTCCGCTCTTTGCAGTCGCCGTATACTGCAAACGACCTGATCCCCTCGCTGCGAAGGCGAGCCTCATTGCCGGTGCAGTGGCCTGGTTCCTGTGGACGGCCTTTATACACGCAGCAGAGGCGAAACCGCTTGGCATAAGCCAGCTGATCTTTGGAAAACCAAGCCTCCTTGGCCTCCCGTGGTCTGTCATCGACCCGCTCGTCATCGCTCTCCCCATCTCATTTGTAGTGATCATCGTCCTGCAGATGCGGAGCATAAAAGGCTGCGGCGGTGAAACTCCGGCCTGAATAAATAAATTAATAAAATTCTATTTTTCGCTCTTTCCCGGCTCTGAAATGAAACCCTTCCCATGCTCTCACTATTCTTCTTTCGCCGCACTCCTCATTGCGACACTCCCGGGGCTGATGCCACGCCATACATGTGCGCCCCATAATGCGACAGGGACCGTGCTCTAGGATTTTTAAAAATATAAGGCCCCCGGCATACCCTGCCCGCAGGACTTCCCCGGGGGTGGGGCAGGGATGAGTGACCCCCATCCTGTCGGAGAAATAAACCGGACATGTTTTATCGAAATTACACATTGCAGCAAAGCGCGCTATGAGTCTCTGGCTCATAGATGAGCATGAAATGCGGATAACCGCGATGAACCGGACTTTTTCATACCAGCCAGGAAATTCTTAACGATTTGCGAAATCAAAAAAGAATTAATTTTCGTCAAAAGATTCCAGCTTTGACTGGTATGTGCCATCAAGAAAGTCTATAACACAAGGTTCTGATATCTCCCCCTTAATCGGGACCGGGTAGCACCCGGTGAGACACCCTGTGCAAAGGCTCGTCCTGTCCTTTCCGATTGCCTTCATAAGGGCATCAAGGGATATGTGGTGCAGGGAGTTTGCGGTAATCCTCTTTTTCACTTCCTCTTCCTCCTTGTCACTTGCAATCAGTTCCTCGCGGGTCGGCATATCCACGCCGAGGTAGCAGGGCGCCTTTATCGCCGGTGATCCGATGCGCATATGGATCTCCTTTGCCCCGGCATCACGCATGATCCCGATAATCCGGCGGGAAGTCGTCCCCCTGACAATACTGTCATCGACAAGGACGACAGATTTCCCTTTTAAGTGTTCACGAATCGGATTCAGTTTAATCCGCACCGCCTTTTCCCGCTCTATCTGGGTCGGCATGATAAACGTCCTTCCCATGTAACGGTTCTTCATGAGGCTCTCGACGAACGGGATGCCTGACCGCTGCGAATGCCCTATTGCATATGCCGTCCCCGAATCCGGGACCGGGCACACAAGGTCTGCATCGACCGGGTCTTCTTCGTGAAGCATCCCGCCGATATTCCGCCGGACATCATAGACCAGTTTACCGTCGAGAACTGCATCCGCCCTGGCAAAATAGATATATTCAAAAATACAGTGAGCCCGGCGGTTCCCAACCGCGATCTGCATACACCTCATACCATTCTCATCAATGCAGATCAGCTCGCCCGGTACCACGTCCCTGACAAGGGTTCCGCCAAGCGCATCGATGGCGACACTTTCAGATGCAAGGATAGTGCCGTTCCCGGTCTTCCCTATGCACATCGGTTTTATGCCAAGCGGGTCACGGAACCCGTAAAGGATACCATCGATCATCACCACAACAGAATACGAACCCTGAAGTATCCTCATGCACCGGTGGACGGCGTCCTCGATGCACCCGGACGTGCACATCTCTTCGGTGATGACCTTTGCTATCAGTTCCGTATCAGTCGTTGTACAGAAGATCTGGCCATGGGCCTCGTATTCATCCCTGAGCTCCTCTGCATTGACAAGGTTCCCGTTGTGTGCAAGTGAGATGATATGGTTCCTGAAAAGAAAATTGAACGGCTGTGCATTTTCAGGACGGTTTGCTCCTGTCGTCGGATACCTGACGTGTCCCACTCCTACGTTTCCTTCAAGGTCTTCAAGAACAGAAGGATTGAATACTTCGGCAACCAGTCCCTGCCCTTTGAATTTATGGAGCCTGGTGCCGTCAAACGTTGCTATACCCGCACTCTCCTGACCCCTGTGCTGGAGAGCGTACAGAGCATAATAAATGGAGAATGAAACACCGCCAGCATCCCTGATGCCAACGATACCACACATAATTTTAATTCCTTAGTGGGTTGGGGTCTTCGGTCTTTTTGTCAGCCACTTATAACTTCTCATTTTCGTGCTTTTACCAAAACCACAGGCAGAACACGCTTTCTGGCGGACGTGATAGGAAATGCTTCCACACCGCCGGCATGCGATATGTACTTTGTGCTGCCTTTTACCCATTGATGGAGTGCCTTTTGACATTTAATACACCTCTGTTGATAATTATTCAAGCGATGGAGAAATATAGATCACATTGTCCCCGCGAACGATGAGAGTTCCGACGTTGCGGACTTCCCCGTTCTCTACATCTTCTGCCTTGTCCAGAACAAGGTTCATGTGCACATCATACCCCTGGAGAACTCCCCTCAATTCCCTGCCACCTTTGAGGGACACAATAACAGGCTGACGGTTAAGCACCTGATCCAAAATATCCAACGGCCGTTTTGTCATATTAATACCCAGTTTCATTCACTTTGGAGTAATATATGTGCGTGTGGAGGATACTTAAATATAGCGTACGTCCGCAGCTCCCTGTTCCGGTGTGACAATCCTGCACCCGCACAGACCACTGGCGGTACCTGGCCATTTCCCCGTATCCCGCACATACCAGATGCCCCTCAATCCTCAAAATGCTTTTTCATAACCGGGAACAAAGATCTATAGTACCTGAAATGTCAAAGATCGTCTTGAAAAAACGCCATTCCATCAGGAAATCGCAGGTACAGGAGATTTTTAACCGCCTGGCCGGGCAGATCGGCGCAGATGCCGCCGCACACTTTCGCGACGAGCGGATGGAGATTGTTGAGACAAACGGAGACCTTGTCTTCTACCTGATCAACCGTAAACCCCTCCTGATGCAATCCGGCGGGGTGCTCTTCCCCACCCTCAAAGGGCTCCTGGAATTTCCATTCCAGGCACGCCGCGTCGTAGTGGATGCCGGCGCCGTGCCTTATGTAGTCAATGGAGCGGACGTGATGCGGCCCGGTATTGTCAGTATAGCGGATGATGTCGTGACGGGCGAGCCCGTCCAGATCGTCGAGGAACGGCATGGAAAGGCAATTGCAGTGGGAATTGCGCAGTATGACGCCGCCGGTATGCGCGAAAAGGAACAGGGCAAGGTTATTAAAAATATCCATTACGTCGGTGACGAAATCTGGAATACAGAGTTTTGATGCAGAACACTCCTGACCGCCACCAGTCAAAAGACGGTTTTTATCTACGGAAATCCGGCTCATCTCCTCTTTTTATACCCTATCGGCGTTTTAAGAATAGATACTATTAAATAAAATTCAATAGACAATTTTGCTATGGTAAAAATTCTGGATACCCTTCTCGGGAGAAGTGCTCCGTCCAGCGAGGACGATTACATGGACCTCGACCTGGAGTCATTTGAAGAGGCAGAATCGTCCGCGCCTGCGCTCTTTGTAAAGATTGCCACGGTTGGAGATATCAAGGACAGTCCTAAGATCAAGGACGAGGTCTATAACGGCAATATCGTGATCGTTGATATAGCACGGCTCAAGATGGACAAGGTCATGTACGAGCGCGTTTTAAAGGACTTAAAAGAGGTTGCAAAAGACGTGAATGGGGATATTATCGGGCTCGGTGACCAGCGGTATATTGTTATCACCCCGATGTCAGTCAAGATATCCCGTGACAAGATCGGCGGGGTCGTGTAGTGCGGACGGTGGTTCCCGGTCCGTGTCCCGCCTGTAATACTGAAATAGAATATATTTACCAGACTGAAGATATCCCCTATTTTTCAGGCATCCTGATAATCAGTGCGAACTGCAGGTCCTGCGGTTTTAAGTTTGTCGATACCCAGCTCCTTAAAAACGCCGAACCGTCGCGGTGGCAGCTCCCGGTTACATCATCCGACGATTTAAATGTCAGGGTGGTCAGGAGCATGAACGGAATTATCATTATACCTGAACTGGGAGTGAGGGTTGACCCTGGCCCGGCATGCGAAGGGTTCGTCTCAAACGTCGAAGGGGTGCTCAACCGGGTGGACGGAGTCGTCGAATCGCTTCTCAAATGGACAGAGGACGAAGAAGAACGCAAAAACGCCCTCATTATCAGGGAAAAATTACAGGAGGTAAAAGAGGGAAGGCTCCCGGTAACCCTCATTATTGATGATCCGACGGGCAACAGCGCAATCATTGCAGATAAAGCAATAATTACGCCAATAACAGTTGTTGAAGAGTGCGATGAGGACCAGTAATCCTAGGAGTGGAATTCTTCTCCCGTAAGCCGTACCCCTGGTTTTTCTTCAACGGATCCCACGACCTTTGCTCCTTTTATCGTGGCACAGATCCTGCCGGCCTCTCCTTCAGGCACCACGTATGCGTATCCCATTCCCATGTTAAATGTCCGGTACATCTCGAAACGTGAGACATCCCCTGCGTCCGCTATCCAGGAAAAGATCTCATGTGGTTCGAGCGGATCCGAAAATGAAAACCCGTATTTTGAGAGCCTGAGAAAATTGAGAAGCCCCCCGCCGGTGATATGGCACATCCCGTGTACCTTTGCCGATGCGGTAATATCCGGCACCTCGTGGTAGATCCGTGTGGGGGTGAGCAGTTCTTCACCAATTGTCCTGCCGGACTTCAGCCGGGTGTCCCACGCATCATGTGCATCCACCACCTTCCGCGCCAGCGTCAGACCGTTGCTATGGACACCACGTGACGGGACTCCGACAATGACATCCCCTGGTTGTATGGCATCACCGCTGATGATATGTTCCTTTTTCTGTATTCCTATACATGTCCCGGCAAGATCAAGTCCGTTGACGAGGTTTTTCAGGGTTGCAGTCTCTCCGCCGACGATATCGATATTTGCCTGGCGCGCCCCCTCGTTTAACCCTTTCCCGATCTGGGCCATCTTTTCCATTGAAAGGCTGTCGGTTGCAATATAGTCGACAAAAGCGACAGGTTCAATGTTCATGACATAGAGGTCGTTGACATTCATGGCGATACAGTCTATTCCGACAGTGGTCCAGTCCTGCTGCCGGTCAGCGACCAGCATCTTTGTCCCGACGCCGTCCACGGTCATCGCAAGAGCTATTGTTCCCAGATCGATCAGCCCGGCAAAGTGCCCGACACCGCCCATCATCGTGTACTGCCCCTTTCGCCGGAACGTGATGTTCTTTACCAGTGCCGAAATGGCGGTGGCCTCAAGGTCAATATCGACCCCTGCATCCCGGTAAGCATGTTCCTTACTCATTGTCTTCCTCTGAAAGCCGGAATTCATCGTGCAGTATGCGCACGGCCTTCGGCCCGTCTGCCTGCCTTACGACAAAGGAGATATTGACTTCCGACGACCCCTGCGAGATCATCATCACGTTGACACCCGCCTCGCCAAGTGCAGTGAAGATGCGTCCTCCGGTACCCTTTGCTCCTGCCATGCCGCTGCCGACGACTGCAACCGCACAGACATCCCTGTTCGTGGTGACATCCCTGACCATCCCCTGTTTAACGAGTGGCATAAGCGCCTCCTTGGCGATATTTAACTGGGATTCATCGATGGTGAGGCTGATGTTTGCTTCAGACGAACCCTGGGAGATCATCATCACGTTCACTTCCGCGTCAGCAAGCGCCGAGAAGATTGCCTTTGCCACACCCGGCCGCCCTATCATCTGTGCACCGCAGATATTTACCAGAGCCACCTTGTCGATGTAGGTCAACGCTTTTACCACGCGGCTGTCCCGCTTTTCATCCCTGACAATACAGGTGCCGGGGTGGTCGGGATTGAATGTGTTTTTGACCCT
>JBFYKV010000068.1:0-3071 GCA_041305745.1 Methanoregulaceae archaeon
ACGTTGGAGGAGATTTTCACAATCTTAAATGAGGCTGCTATTGTGCTAAAAGAACCCAATCCAGGAAATGGGTGATTATTAATTTCCCTCACCTTTTTGGGATCGGGATTTTCATGCCAAAATCTGCAATTGATGACTGTTCTCTTTTTGTGAGGATCTCTTTTACCGTCATCCAGCTCCGTCGTGCGAACGGGGGCGGGTCCCCGTTATCGCGAATATAGGCCGACAGAAATTCAATGGTTTCGGGATCGGAAGGATAACCGCTACCGATCACCCCGTACTCCCCTGCAAGCGTGACCATGGCGCGGTCACGGGTGACCTTGGCAATGATACTGGCGGCTGATACGACGGGGTGACGCACATCTGCATGGTGCTCGGCTCTCACCTCGCATGAACACCCGAGGTGTTCAGCGACCATGGACCCGTATCGTGAGGCAATTACGTCGCATGCATCGACATACGCGGCCTCCGGCGAGAGGTCAGTAATGACCCGTGCATGAGAGACTGCCATCAGAACATTCATGGTCATCCGCTGCCGTGCGGAATCGATCTCTGCAGCTGATATTACAAGCACGCTGAAAGGAAATGAGGCCGTGATATGCTCAAAAATTGTTTCTCTCGCCGCGGGCCTGAGAAGTTTCGAGTCCCTGACTCCCGTGCCGGAAAACTCTTCCTGCGATGTACACCCCACTGCAGCCACAACCAGTGGTCCAAGGACGGCACCCTTGCCCGCTTCGTCTACCCCGCAGAGCACGATCTAAGTATCGATGCGCAAATTATTTCAATGGCAATGATGGTAACCCGTACCTATGTACATCATCATTGTCGGCCTCGGGGGTATCGGCAGAAGTCTTGCAGCACTTGCGGTTGAACATGGAAATAACGTTGTCATTATCGACCGTGATGAACAGCGGTGCAGTGACATGCTGGAGCACTATGATGTACTGGCAATCACCGGGAATGCAACCGACAAGTCCATCCTCGAAGATGCGGGTATTGACAGGGCCGACGCGCTGATAGCGACCACCTCGGATGACTCGGTCAACCTCATGACGTGCTGGCTGGCCAAGCGGTTCAAGGTGACAAACGTCGTCTCTATTGTCAACCAGAAGGAGCATTCAGACCTCTTCAAGGAGGTCGGGGTAAAGATCAGCGAGAACCCTGACGAACTTGTGGCAACAAGGCTTTATTACTGGGCGGAAAACCCCCAGCTGCAGCAGCTGGCATCGATTCCCGGCGGGACCCTCTTCGAGGTGGTGGCAGACAAGGGCGCACCAATCGTCGATCACGAGATACGCGAACTGAAAGTGAAGGACTTCGTGTTTATCGCGATACGCCGCCTTGGCGGTGAACTTATCATCCCGAGCGGGACCGTGAAGATACGGCCCGGCGATACGATAACGGTCTTTACAAAAAAAGAAGCAGAGGAAGACTGCCTCGAACTCCTGAACCGGCAGCTCCGGAGATCACCTGATTGATGCACGGAGCGCGGTCAGTTCGACCAGCAGTTTCGGGTTTCTCGTTATCAGTTCTTTTATCAGCGAGAGTGTACTGAATTCTTTAAGGTTCAACTGGGATGCGGACTGGATAATATCGTTCAATTTCTGGTCAGGGAGCTTGATTAAGTATTCTTTTATCATGTAATTGCGGGCGATGGCTTTGCCCATCGCGGATCCGCGCCATTCGTGGTCATAGGGCATCAGGGCTGCTTTTTTAGTGTCACCCTTTGAAATTGCCTTTGAGGCAGCCTGGGCGGCGAGCCTTCCGGTATACATGGCGTTGTAGATCCCGCCGCCGGTAAGGGGATCGACCACGCGTGCGGCATCTCCGGCAAGCAAGAGCCCGTCTGCCACGGTACAGGACAGCGGCTGGCAGACCGAGACCCCGCCGACGATGCACTCGATAGTCTTTCCGTCAGGGAAGCGTGATGATACGAACCGGTCGAGGTAGTCCTTGGCCCGGTGCCCCTGGCCGCTCTTTTTACCGCTTATCCCTATCCCCACGTTTGCCGAGCGGACTCCTTTCGGGAATACCCAGAGGTATCCTTCAGGCGCGACCTCGTTTCCAAGGAAAAAAACGGTTGAATGGGGATCGATATCGATATCGGTCATGACATACTGGACAGAACTCATGATCTCGCGCACGGGGACGGTTGTATCGATACCGCACCACCGTGAGAATTTTGACTCGACGCCGTCCGCGGCGATAACGACGTCAGCCAGCACTTTCTTTTTCTGCCCGCAGGAATCGATGAATGCACCCTTCACTGCTCCGTCCTCAAGTACCGGTGCAGTGGCGCGGGTCTTGACGGCAATATCTGCACCCGCATCGGCAGCCTGCCACACAAGTTCACGGTCAAAGAACTTGCGGTCAAGGATGTACCCGACCTTGCTTCCTGCCAGGTCGGACTCAAGGATCATCGAGGTGCTGTCAGGGGCAACGATAGTGGCCCGCTTGATCTCGGCCGAGATCCACCGTTCGTCAGGATCGATGAACTCTGCGAGGACGTCCTTTCCGATCCCTTCAGCGCATCGGACAGGCGCACCGATAGCCGGACGTTTCTCGACTAAAAGAACCGAGTGGCCGGATTCGGCTGCAGTCCGTGCGGCCAGGGCCCCGGCAGGCCCTCCCCCGACGACCAGCATATCGTATTTATCTTTCATTTATTACCTCCAGCGCTCCAAGCGGGCACACCTTGGCACAAATTCCACAGGAGGTGCACCAGTCCTCAACCTCGAGGTAGGCGTCGATCAACTCGAGCGCCCCTTCAGGGCAGACTGATACACAGCACCCGCAATATCCACAGATGTCTCTATGAACCTTCAACATCCTGATCATGTATGGATGGAACACCCTTAACCTTTTTCTCTCTCTGAAATGACTCTCCGGGGCGCTGATTGAAAAAAAGGGACGCCTGTTACTTTTAAGAGTGAACCGGCCGGGGAGCGCACCGCAGGAAATGGCCATGGGTCATGCAGTGTGTCCGGGAAATGTTTTTTACAGGCTTTGTTGAAACCCTTCCCGTAATCTCACTACTACTCTCCCCCCGCACTCCACATCAAGATCGGAAG
>JBFYKV010000069.1:0-6221 GCA_041305745.1 Methanoregulaceae archaeon
GCTGTATGACAATAAAAGCGAAAATACCGTAGGTTACCCTGGCATAGCATAGGTCAGGGCAACGGTCCAGAGAAGCGACGCATCAGGCACGGAAGAGACAATTGCCCAGTGGCTTTTCGGCCCGACGGTCAAAAACCTGGACAGTGCCGGGAATGCAGGTGACACTTCACGTTCCGGGAAGGTCGAAGTCCTCTCAGCGGATGGCAGCATGGCGGTGCTGAACCTCGTGAAAGCCACCCCGGGATCGATTGGTTTTGTCGATTTCGGGTTTGCAGAGGCGAATCCCGAGGTGAAGATGCTCAGGATCGGGACCGGGTCCGGCGACGTGTTCCCAGGGACCGGGGTCCAGTTCGGCCCGGCGATCAGGGATGAGCTCAGCCTGCAGAACGGGATGGACGACCGGTATGTCGAGGGGCTCACACGGCCCCTTCTCTACCTTACAAAGGGCAGTCCCGACAAATGGGAGGAGGCATTCATCCTCTTTGCACAGTCCCCGGGTGCAGCGAAATACTACAAGGAGGTGGGGTATTTCCCCATCATCGAGATTAGCAGGTGAAATAGAGATGGTTCAGGCGACAAAGATACTGGTGGTGGAGGATGACGAGAATCTCCAGGACCTGCTCGCGACATTCCTCAAAATGACAGGGTACGAGGTAAGCGGAGTAGTGGATTCCGGGGAAATGGCGATCAGGGAGGTCATCGAAAACCCGCCCGGGCTGGTGCTGATGGATGTCAACCTCTCAGGCTGCATGGACGGGATCGAGACCGCACGCATGGTGATCGACATCTTTGATATCCCGGTTGTCTACATGAGCGGGGGGCTGCCCCGTGAGAGGATGAAGGAGGCGATGGAGACCGGACCTGCCGGGTTCCAGGAGAAGCCGTTTTCCCGGCAGCAGCTCCACGAGACGATCGAGGTCGGCCTCGTGACGCATTCGATACGGAAGAAAGCACGGCAACATGAGATCCAGGCTTGGCACGCTCCTGAAACAGCGTTCATATTCGCCAATGCAGCAGGGGAGGTGCTTCATGCGAACGATGGTGCACGGGCGTTATCCTCCCGGCAGGAGGATCTCTCACTCCCCGTTGCCTGGCATGAATTCCTCGGCGTGAAGTGCATTGAAGGAGCAGATGGTATCCCTGAAATTTCCGGGCTGGAGAGTGCAGGAGAAGTATGTCTTGAAACCGGAATACCAAACGAGGTCCGGAACCTTACCATGCAGTACCGGTCGCTCTATTCACGGCAGGGGACCATGCTTGCGTGGCTCATGGAGTTCTGTGAGGAAACGGCCGGAAAGGACAGTCCAGGGATGCAGGATTCGTCTGCCGGCTCGACAATAGCGTTCGAACCCGCTCCCCCGGCATAGTGAAGGCCCGGCCTGCTTTACTTTTTATCGGGATTTTTTTGTAGTGTACCGGAACGTATGCATTGTCCTAAGCCCGGAACATGAATTGTTCAGGATTAATGAAATGTTCATTTCAAAATACCCAGCCCCATCCATTTCTCCGAAAGGGGGTTTTTCCACACCCGGTCCCACCCCCGATGATGGCCGGCGGGCAGGGGTTTCTTCCGGAACCTAATATTTTTAAAACGTATAGAGCACGGTCCTTATCGCATTACGGGTGGCCTCAACGGCGGGGCATCAGCCCCGGGAGCGTCACCGGAATTGAGTGCGGTAAAGGCGAATCGTGAGATTAACAGAATTATTTCAACAAATCCAGATATTTAGAACAATCAGGTTTTTATGAATTATTGAGATTGTTCACACAGGAATGAATCCCGTGCGGACTTCACCTTCGCCGGGGATAGAATTTCTTATCATGGACACAGAACACGCCCTGATCCGAGACCCATCTCCGTAACTCTTCCCTGAGAAACTCATCCATCCCGTTTTCCCGGATATTCTGCAGGTTCTCTATTTCACTCATACCATATTTGGTCCTGTACCGGGTGTCCATTCGTTTCAGCCGGTCGCAGGGGAACTCGTCGCAACTGAAGCAGTATTTATTAGTACGCCCCCCGCAAAGGCGCAACCGGCAATTCATGCGGGTTTTCGGCCAGTTCTGTTCTGCATCTCTGCATCCGTGACAGGGATTATTACGGCGCAGGTATGCCCTGCATATCCCGCAGTTCATCCCGCAGGGCGCTATGAGTGTTTCATCAAAACAGGGTTTGTCCGTCGATCGTTCCATCTGAAAATCTTTTATGCACCATATTAGGTAATTAATCCTTTTCCCGGTCCCGCCTCGCATCCCTCTTCTCAAGCCAGAACCTGAACGCGAAATACAGGATGACCGAGTAGACCGAGAACCAGAGGAGGAGTTTTCCGTCCACGGAGAGGCCGGCATAGATCCTGGACGGGTGGATGCCGGAATAACCGGCGAGGGCTGCGAGCGATCCTGCAAAGAACGCGGCAAAAAGTGTTCTAAAGGTGATACCGCCTTCTTTTAATTCCCGTGCGAGATCGATTCCACTCACCTCCCGAGAAACGACGCGACCAGGCCGCCTGCGAGGGCGATGCCCACCACCACCAGCCCGCTGTTGACGGTCGAGACATCGGTACCGGTAAGGTTCCCGACCTCGGGGAGGATGATGGTTATCGCGATGAAGATGACGAAGATCGCCCCGATCATCTCGATGTACGGCCAGAGTGACATGTTCCCGGCAGATCGTCGTGCGGATCCGTTGTGAACATTCCTAAAGGGGGCACAATATATCTCCATATTCTCCGGACGGCGGGATTTTGCGCTCCGGCAGGTTATCCGGTCCTCCTGCGGGGTACCCCGGAGTGGGAGAAGAGGGTGCAAAAATATATCGGCAGTCCGGCAGCACTACCATACCGGGCATAACCATGGATATGAACGGCATGACAGACCTGTCAGGAGAGGACCCCGTCATCCGTATTCTCTTCTTCCTCTTCGTCCTTGGCGCAATAATCTGCGGATTTATCTACGTTATGAAAAAAGGAGTGAAAGAGGAGATGTACATCCACCCGGTTCTGAAACGAATCATCGATTTTCTGTTTCATCGGCAGTAAAAATGAATAATCCGGCGGAGGAGCCCATTCTATCGGGAAATTGAGATATATTCTTCATTCATCGCAGGAAACAACCGTGCGGGACCTCCGTCCTTTTTTTGTATTGATATCCGTTACTATCAGGAGAACGCAGAGCTGCCGGTTCTTTTCTCTTCGATCATCAGCTTCAGCAGGCCTTTACCGCCAGGTGTCGGGATTGTGCGGCCTTCGCTTCGCGCCACTTCGAGCCAGAGGTCCATCGCCGTCTTCACCTCGCGGAGCGCCTCCTCCTCGCTCGTCCCGAACGCAGAACACCCGGGCAGTTCCGGAACGACTGCGATGAATCCTTCATCTTCTTCGCTGAAGAAGATCTCTATTGCATATTTATTCATGGTCTTCCTCCTCGTGCAATGAGTATTTCCCGATTATGGTACACAATTGTTAAACAGAAGTAAGATTTTACCTTTATGGAAGCAGGAATCCTCAATTTACAGGCTGGTTTGACAAAGTCCTGTTAATATCCGGTACGACCCTCTTCTTTTCATGCACATCTATGAGCCGGACGCTAATAACACGCTTCACTGAAATGCCCTTTTTGATAAAACAGGTTCAATTCATTTCTCTGACAGGAGGGGTTATCACCCCTCCCTGCCCCACCCCCCTACGATGTCCAGTGGGCAGGGTTGACAGGTATCTTATCATTTTATAAGAACATGAGCACCGCCCCTATCATTGTATGAATGCGCCACACCGATGGAGGCATCGGCCCCCGGGAAGTGTTCTGGCATAGTATATTGCAAAGGACGGATGGTGAGTGAAAGATAAGGGGTTACGAAAAAATATAAGGTCTATCCATCAGGATCGATGATGGACTCACCTAATCCTGAAAGGGATTAATTCCATTGAGGCCGATCGGTTAAACTTCCGGTGGATCAGTGGACAATCACAGAAACCACCCTGACCCGCCGTGCCTCGGAGAGGCCCTGAGGCGGGAAGTCATCATAAATATCCAGATTGTCATGGAGCCGGAGTGAATCGTACAGGTGAATGACTGTTTCAGCAAAGCATGCAATGAACCTTTAGGCTCATGGATTGAAATGAAAAATGACCGTTAAATCGTTTTTTACCGGACTTTTTCATACCAGCAGATTTTTTTTCCATTTTTATTTTCAGAACAACTCCCGGATATCGAATTTAAAAGCAGGATCTGCACTTCTAATCGTTCATCACCCACCCTGATACTCTATAAATCTCTATATCCACTATACTATACCGTACGAAATACTATATTGGTCCTGGTGAAATGAGAGATCGGTCATCATGCAACCCCGTGAATCCACCGGACCCACCGGAGCAGAACATTCAAAGGATCATCCCTCGAGCACACAACGTGGTTCCGGGGTACCTGCTGATGTGCCACATTCGGACAGAGGAAATAAACCTACAGAGTTTCGTAAGACTATACCTTCGCACTGTTCTAAATTCACCCCGGAGTTCCGGCTTATTGCCGGAATGACCGGGATGATGCTTCTTTTACTTGGCACGTACGGGAGTGTCTCGCGGTATCAGATGTCGGCACATGTCTCAGCCCTGGTTTTGGCAATCTTTTCAGTCTTTTTTGTATACAGCATACTCGTTGCGGTCAGGTGCCGCGGCCGCAACGAGGACATCACCCCGTTGAAGTAACCACCCGCAAGAGAACAGACACAGGACCTACACACCCAATGGACCCCACGCACCCTCACACTGAATGAAATGCACACTTTCCACTCCGCTTACCCGGTACAGATTCACACAGACCAAGGATCCCGGCGGGTCCGTGCTTCTTTTTTCTGACCGGCAGCACCGGTAAATCTATAGTATTCTATATATTTAATCCTTTAAACTATTGTAAAAACGCAATAAATATATACCATTCCGGCATATTCTGACATGGTAAAGTTGACAACCCCTGCGGGGATGGATGACCTTTGCCGATCACCTCCTACCCAAATCCCACAGACAAGCAGCAAATCTAGGTGAATTAGCGTGAATGCAATAAAGAGAATGAAAGAAAACGAGCATGCAGTGTCGCCGATCGTCGCGACCCTCGTGCTGATCGTCGTCGCCGTCGTCGGCGCCGTCGCTGTCGGTACCATCATGGGGACCTTCAGCTCAGATGTAGCTGACCAGAATAGCGCAGGAGACGTTGGAAGTGCCTCCGCAACTGAAGTATTGATCGTCGGTTCGACCACTGTCCAGCCCGCTTCAGAGGCACTCGCAAAGGAATACATGGCGCACCACCCCGGAATCAAGATCACCGTCCAGGGCGGCGGATCCGGCGCTGGCGTGACCGCAGCTGGTGAGGGTATTACTGATATCGGTGCTTCATCCTCTGCGATCTCCCCCGCACAGATGACCAAGTACCCCCTCCTTGAAGTTACCCAGATCGGAGGATCAGCTGTAGTGTTCATAAGTAGCGATGCAACCATCACTGGTGCAACCCAAGCTGGTCTGAAGGCACTTTATGAGGCCGCTGACGATGATGGTGTTGTTGAATTTGACGATGATGGTGACGAGGTTGGAATTATTGATGCAAATGATACCTTTACCTCAGGTACAACTGAGATCACCGTTTACCAGCGCGAGGAGGCATCCGGAACTGAGGACACTGCATCCGAGTTCCTGGACAGCGGCTCTAAGGGCTTCTTCAACGATGATACCACAGCAGTCGGAGCAAATGGCAATGGTGGCGTACTCGATTCAGTAGCGGGTTCAACCGGTATAGCTATCGGATTCGTTGATTTCGGATATGCAAATGGCAATGAAGAAGTAGAGATACTGTCAATCAACGGTGAAGTAGCTGATTCGACCAACATCAAGGCAGCACTTAAGGGCACAACCGATGCATACCCAATTGGACTTACTCGTGGCCTCTACTACGTCACCAACGGTGAGCCTGGCTCAATTGTGTCGAATTTCATCCAGTTCGTCCAGAGCCCCGCCGGTGTGGCTATCATGGAATCCGATGACGTCGGTATGTTCGGCTACCTGACCATTGCATAAAACAATCCCTAATTTTTTATTTTTTTATCATGTCGCGTCTTGCAGCGAATATCGACCTTCCGAGAATATCCTTCTTTCTCTCGGCTACCATGGCTGCATTAGTTGTCTTTGTCATGCTCTTCTTCATGATTTACACCGCTTTCCCGGTTCTTGCAAAGG
>JBFYKV010000070.1:0-12971 GCA_041305745.1 Methanoregulaceae archaeon
GACAACGCACTCCGGATCCTTCTCCTTAACGTGCCAGACCATATTATACTTCTTCATGCCGTTTCGTCTGCTGAAACAGAAAATGAAATTGTTTTTGCCGTTAATAATGCGCGGGTTATGCTGGAAAAAAAATGCGCCGCGTTGAAGGACCGTGGTTTTTCAGTACATTCGATCGTTTCTGAAGGTAATCCCGCCGCAGTAATAAATGATACCGCTGAAGCCGAAGATGTTTCCCTTATCTGCATGAGTTCCTATGGAAAAGGATGGGTCGGGGAACATGTCCTTGGCACTACGAGCTTTGAAGTGGCCCGGACTACAAAAAGACCTGTCATTATCCTCCGCACGACTGGAAATATACCCGTCCCGGATGAGAGTCCGGATAAAATATCATAGTGTATTTTTCAGGAATAATAGAAGGAAGAGAAGTATTCCGATCAGTATCCATGCTCCGATGATTATCTGTATAATCATCATAAATAAAGACATTTTAGCCCTGTTTTCAGGATTTTTCAGGAGATTTTCCAGCCATTCGTCTTTCATCAGACCTCCCGGCCCCGATATTGAGCCGGACCTTATGAGGACTCTGCTTTTTCCCGTATCACCTGTTTGGTCCTTTTTCGCCTGAACAAATCCTCCCGTTCCCTCTCCTCGAGATGCATCCCGATATATTTTTCAGTTGCGACAAGTCGCGGGATGAGAATATTTTCAAGTGCGTTTACCCTTCTCCTGGTCCGGATTATCTCCTGTTCAAGCCGTCTTATCGTGTCTTCCAGTTCTGCAAGGGCCAGTGCAGCCTTAATGACCCCCTCAAAACATTCGGCGGTCTCATCAACTAATGCAGAAGTGCCGGTATAACTGTATCCCCGACCCTGTCCCGGGATATGCAATGTTTCGGGAATACTGATCAGAGGAACTTTTACTCCCATTATCACGCGGGTATCCATTCGAATGTCTTCCATCTCCCTGACGGCACCTGCCACTTCCCGCAACCCGTCATGACCGGATGTCATTTCTGCTTCAACCAGCCTGGAAAACGCGGTCCTGATATCTATAACCATTTTCTCTTTCTGCATCTGGTACCGTTCAAAGTAATGTGAACTCGCTATTACCATGGCGTCCAGTTTTTCTTCAAGGAGATCATGCCCTTTCCTGGCAAGAACCTGACGCTTTTTAAGCTTGAGAAGCTCGATTCTTGTCGGTCGTACGCCACTCATTACTATTTTATTCATGGTGTCAGCCCCGGTGACCAGGATGGTATTTCTTAATATATCCGGGATCGATACGTTTTAATTCGGACTCAGGAAATGTTGAAAGCAGGTTCCATGCAATCGTAAGTGTCTGCTCAAAAGACCTGTCTTCGTCTGGTTTTTGTCGTACGAATTCACGTTCAAAGCGATCGGTAAATTCCAGGTATTTCCTGTCAGTATCAGTTAATGCCTCTTCTCCAACGACTGCAACAAGATTCTTCACCTTGATTCCCTGGGCGTATGCTGCGTAGAGCTGGTTATTCACATCAGCATGATCTTCTCGTGTCCTTCCTGTGCCGATACCCCCTTTCATGAGCCTGGACAGGGAGGGGAGGACATCGATAGGGGGGTAAATCCCTTTTCGATGGAAATCTCTTGAAAGAACGATCTGACCTTCCGTGATATAGCCGGTCAGGTCAGGCACCGGATGAGTGATGTCGTCATCCGGCATGGTAAGTATCGGGATCTGTGTGACGGATCCTTCTCTGCCTTTAATTCTCCCGGCTCTTTCAAATATTCCCGCCAGATCAGTATACATATAACCGGGGTACCCTCTCCTTCCGGGAACTTCTTCACGGGCCGCTGCAATTTCCCGTAACGCTTCGCAATAATTTGTCATGTCTGTCAATATGACCAGTACATGCATATTTTTTTCAAAAGCGAGAAATTCTGCAGCGGTAAGTGCAAGCCTGGGGGTAATTATCCGTTCTATTGCCGGATCATCAGCAAGATTCAGGTATAATACCGCCCTTTCCAGTGCCCCGGTATTCCGGAAGTCATGGATAAAAAATGAAGCTTCTTCACTGGTGATGCCCATAGCAGCAAAGATTACCGCAAAATCCTCTTTTTGTTCCAGGACTTTTGCCTGGCGGGTAATCTGGGCGGCAAGAATATTATGGGGAAGTCCTGCAGCACTGAATATCGGAAGTTTCTGACCCCTTACAAGTGTATTCATGCCATCGATGGCGGAAATACCGGTTTCAATCGAATCCTGCGGGTATTCCCTTGAATACGGATTGATCGAGAACCCATAAATGTCCGGGGATTTTTCGGGGATTATTACACCCCCACCATCAGCAGGATTTCCGAGCCCGTCAAAAATTCTTCCAAGGATATCTTCAGATAAAGCGATCTTTAATATCTCTCCGGTGAACCGGACTGATGTAATATCCGTATCAAGATCACCTGTACCCCCGAAGACCTGGACGACGGCTTTTGATGTCCGGGTCTCAAGTACCTGACCTAATCTTTTCTCCCCGAAAGGAAGGGAAATTTCAACCACTTCGCCGTATGCTACATTTTCCACACCGTCAACGACAATAAGGGGACCAAAAATTTTGTTCACCGACGTATATTCACGGGATTGCAGTGGCAATTATCACACCTCCAGTGCGCCAAACTGTTCGTCCATTGCTTTTTCGAGATCAATAAACATCTGTTCATCCTGTTCAGCCGGAGTTCTCCCCATTCGCGCAAGAAAATTTAATATTGACATTTTGCGAATTGTCTCGACCAGTATCCCCCGTTTTACGGCTGTGTTTGCAAGCTCTAAAAACCGGAAAACCATTCTGACCATCCGGTATTGTTTTTCCGGGTCTGAATATGTGTCAACAGGGTGAAATGCATACTGCATCAGCAGGCTTTCCCTGATCACTTCGGCATTGACAAGGGTCATTTTATCTGATTCGGGCAGGACATCGGGGCCGACCAGCTTTACGATCTCCTCCAGTTCGCTCTCCTTTTGAAGGATTGCCATGATCTTCTTCATCATGGACCCCCAGTCCATACCTATATTACTGTCCCACCATGCATTCACCGGTTCTGAATACAGGGAATACGACATAAGCCAGTTAATAGCAGGAAAATGACGTTTATATGCAAGATCTGCATCAAGCGACCAGAATACCTTCACAATGCGAAGGGTATTCTGCGTTACCGGCTCGCTGAAATCACCGCCAGGTGGAGATACCGCCCCGATAACGGACACGGAACCGGTTTTTTCATTTTTACCTGATGTCCTGACCCGGCCGGCCCGTTCATAAAAATCAGCAAGTCGTGATCCAAGGTACGCAGGGTATCCTTCCTCGCCCGGCATCTCTTCCAGTCTTCCTGAGATTTCCCGCATGGCTTCGGCCCACCGCGATGTAGAGTCAGCCATCAGTGCCACGTCATACCCCATATCACGATAATATTCTGCAATTGTCATGCCGGTATACACCGAAGCCTCACGGGCTGCAACTGGCATATTGCTGGTATTGGCGATAAGAACCATCCTGTTCATAAGGGGTTCCCCGGTACGCGGGTCTTTAAGACCGGGAAATTCATGGAGTATGTCTGCCATTTCATTTCCCCGCTCGCCACAACCCACGTATACGATGATATCAGCATTCACCCACTTGGCAAGCTGATGCTGAACTACCGTCTTTCCCGAACCAAATGGCCCGGGTATCGCTGCCGTCCCTCCTTTTGTAATTGGGAAAAGCATGTCGATTATACGTTGTCCCGTAATAAGGGGTTCAACCGGCTCAAGTTTTTCGGCAAAAATTCGTGGAATCCGGACCGGCCACTTATGGAGCATCGACACGTGGTGTTCGCCATCATGAGTGACGATGGTTGCAATATGATCCTCAACGGAATATTTACCCGGTTCCGTAATCCAGGAGAGAGTTCCGTTCATACCAGGCGGCACAAAAATATAATGGACAATTCCCGGAGTTTCGTTCACAGTTCCGAGAACATCGCCGCTTTTTACGACAACACCGGTTTTTTCTACAGGGAAAAATCCCCACTTCCGCTCTCTTTTTAATGCGGGAATATCGATTCCCCGCCTGATAAAATCACCCGTCTGAAGGTTGATTTCCTTTAAAGGCCGCTGGATACCATCATAAATATTTCCAAGGAGCCCGGGACCAAGTTCTACGGACAGCGATATGCCGGTTCTCCTGACAGGTTCTCCCGGGCAGAGCCCGGCAGTCTCTTCGTAGACCTGTATGGTGGCGACATCTTTTTCGAGGGTAATTATTTCCCCCAGCAGTCCTTCACGGCCGACCCGTACTATCTCAAACATCCGTGCGCCACGCATTTTTTCTGCCTGGACCACCGGTCCTGTTATCCTTATAATACATCCACTGTCATCCATGGCCATTCCTCCTTATCGCGGAGTCCGTACCGCACCCTGCCACAAATTCTTTTGAGACATAATATGGTTTATCAGGGCCTGATATTCCTTCGATCTCAAGAATGACCGGGTAGACATTTTTTTTATGAATTTTACCGGTAAGATATGTCCTGACTAATGATGCCATGCTGGCCTGCAGTAGAATAATGCCGACATTTTGCAGGCCGAGGAAATATTCCAGTGCCTCAATAGTCTCCTTTGCGTTCCCGGCCGACCGTGTTAATTTTACTCCGGCCAGCAAAAATCCGAGTATCATGTCGTGATCACCGACAACTGCGATTTTCATATGGACCCCTTCACACAGACTACATGATCTTTTAATTTTTCAGCGGAAACTCCCCTGGCAATTCCGTGGATGACCGCCCTGAGATTTTTTGTTTCAATCAGTTTTCCGATGATAAATTTAATCAGAGGCCCGCCGGTCAGATGATAAACCGTTGAAATGGAAATTAGCTTTTCCAGCAGCATCGTATCCAGGGCTCTTTCAAAATGTTGAAGGCTCCCTGAAACATCATATGCGAGAATATGCGGCTCCAGAACATGGTAATAATCGCTACCTGAAAGCTGGCTTACGATATCCGGTATCTGTGGATTTTCGTACAGCTGGGCCAGACGCCATTCTTTATAATGAGCCCCGCCGGGTACAAAGTACCTGGATATAACTTCAGGATACCAGTGCTCCCGTTTCGCCCTTAATAGTGTTTTTATGTTCATCAGATCAGAATATAATCCGGTAAATTCTGATACCGGGCCGACAAGCGAGGAATCAATTTTGTATCGGGACTCTGAAATCTGGTTGAAAACAAATAAATCCAGTGACCATTCCATTTCGAACAGACTCTGACTATTCCTGACCGTTTCAAGGGAATCAGCCAGTATGCTTCCATATGGCGTCTCATTTAAAAGGAGTACTGCATCCTGCAGGTTTTTTGTCCGGCAGATCCTTTCAACCAGTCCGGGAGTGATTATCCCGACAGGAATGATTGATTCTTTAAGCGCATCTTCCGACAGGCCTCCTGATTTTCCCCTTATCATACTCTTGATCTGATCAGATTCGAGTACCATCCGGAATGCCGAAAAAAATGGTTTAATCCCGTCCGGGATGGTCTGGAAGAAATTTTCATATTCCTGATAATATGCAACCTTTAATTCCCGGTCAATCCTGATGATATTGTCTTCATACTCGGCTCCGGTCAAAAACCCGGCTTCGCTTATCCTGGCGGTAATTTCGTGAAAGTTTTTTGATTCGATCAGCTGGTCAATGTTTTCCTGTATGAGAAAGGGGTTTCCTATGGCCTTGACCCGGGCAACAGGAGAGGCAAAGGATGCAATATTAAATAATATCCTGAAATATCCGGCAAATATCGCGATGATAAGTATGAGGAGAATTGAGATTCCAAAAACCAGTGCAATTAAACCTGAAGAGCCGGAAAGTGATGAAATGTCTAATCCCCCCGAAGGGTCAATCGTCTGAACCATTTGTTTCCCCCTTCATGTCCGTTTGTGCGAGAATTCCTGCAACTTCATAGAGTATCTCTTTTCTGTATCTCTGCATTCGTGCCTCGAACGTGTTATTCACATGTATCGATCGTGTGACGGACCTGATTGTCAGGCCTCCCTCCGAAATGACCGGTTCTGTTGACACAACAATATGATACCCTTTTCTCTCAAATTTCCGGATTATTTCCTGAATCACTGGCCTGTCTTCAGAACAGATATCAAGCATGACGTGGTTTTCTCCTAATTCTGAAATCCCATTCCCGATGAGGAATTCAAGGACTGATGGATATTTTTCAGAATTCCTGATCCGGCGTGTCTCTTCTTTTGCCTGTTCGAAACAGAGAGAAATGACATCATCTCTTGCGCTCCGGATCTTTTCACGGGCGGTTAACCGTGCCTGTGCAAGTATCCGGTTTACCGCCATGTCTCTCTCTTTCCTCGCTGAATCCATCATTTCTGAGTATTTTTGTTCTGCTTTTGCGTTCCCTTCGGCCAGAAGCAGGGCAATGGATCTGTCTGCTTCATTTTCAATTTGTTTTTTTTCAGATTCGGCTTCATCAAGAATGCGTTTGATAATACGTTCTCCACTCATCGGATTCACCATTTATATCCTGAAAATACCAAGGCCGAAAAGGATCAGGATCGCAACCAGCAGCCCGAAAATGGCAAAAGTCTCGGACATTGCCGCAAAAACCAGACTTCTCCCCATGGATTCTGATCTTTGTGCAGTGGCCGCAATCCCTGCGGAACAGGTAATCCCCTGCCCGATTGCTGAAAACCCGCTCAAACCTACCGAAATCCCTGCCCCGATTGCAGCGACGCCAACTGCAATTGTCGTAATGAAATCATGGGTGATGATTCCGGTAAATGCCATCAGCAGAATCGCCACAAGCAGTCCGTAAATTGCCTGTGTTTCACATACTGCAGAGAATACGATACCTTTGCCAAACATTTCCGGTTTCTCCGCAGTGGCAGCAATGCCGGACGCGGCTGCAATACCCTGCCCGATTGCAGAAAGCCCGGCAAGTCCTACTGCAAGTCCTCCGCCGATGGCCGCAAATCCGACGGCAAGTGTAAGGGTGGTATCCTGGGAGATAAGACCGGTAAAGGCCATAAGGAGAACAGCGACAAGAAGCCCATAAATTGCCTGCGTCTCACAAATTGCTGCAAAAACTATTCCCTTCCCAAACATTTCCGGTTTCTCCGCAGTGGCCCCTATCCCTGCAGCAGCTGCGATACCCTGTCCGATAGCTGAAAATCCTGCAAATCCTACGGCGAGGCCACACCCGATAGAGACAACTCCTGCAGCCAGCGTTGTGACGAGATTGCCGGTAAACATCCCGGTAAAAGACATGATCAGGATCGCAACGAGCAGGCCGTAAATTGCCTGCGTCTCACAAATAGCAGAAAAAACAACTCCTTTTCCAAAAGTATCCGGTTGTTCCGCCGCTGCTGATATCCCTGATGCAGCAGCGATTCCCTGACCAATTGCCGACAGACCCGAGAGACCAATTGCAAGGCCGCATCCTATTGCAGCCAGCCCGGCTGCGGTTGTGGCAATGAAATTACCGGAGAGAAGACCACTGAATACCATCAGGAGTATTGCCACGAGCAGGCCATAAATTGCCTGCGTCTCACATATCGCCGAAAATACTACGCCTTTTCCGAAAGTTTCCGGTTTCTGGGCGGTTGCCGCGATGCCCGATGCGGCAGCAATTCCCTGTCCTATGGATGAGAGCCCTGCAATACCTATTGCGAGCCCGGCTCCGACTGCAGTGAGGCCGATAGGAACCGGAACATCAGTTCCGGTTCCCCCAAGAAAACCTGCTGACAGGAGGATGAGAATTGCCACAAGAAGGCCGTAAATTGCCTGCGTCTGGGGGATTGCAGAAAAAATAAGGGCAGCCCCAAATTTTTCAGGTCTTTCCGAGGTCACTCCGGCAGACGATGCACCGGTAATTCCGACTCCTATTCCCGCTCCGATTGCAGAAAATCCAATCGCGATACCCGCTCCGATAGCCATTAATGCAGTTCCCGGTCCGATAACCATTATCTATCCTCCTCCCGTGCAATTGTATATGTTCTTTTCACCATGAATGGTTCATACTCCCTGCCGCCACCGACGTAGAATTTACCAAAAAATTCAATGTACTGGAGTCTGATGGCATGGATGACCCCGCCAAGAGACTGAATAATGATGTTGAATATATGTCCGCCCAAAAAGACAATGACCGCCACTACTACCAGGAAAGGATTGATCGACCCTACAAGGCCGGTGAGAATATTGACGGTCATGGCGATACCTGCGGTGGCAAGTGCCAGTGCAAGGATTCTCACATACGACAACCAGTCTCCGAGAAATCCCGTGAGCCTGAAAAATCCCATCGGACCATAATGCCAGAAGATCATGATAAGACCGGCAATTGTTCCAAAATATGCCAGAGGTAGTGCCTGGGGTGGGAATAACCCCCATTGGAAGAAATTATCAAGCAGAACCGCCGCAGAGGGTTGAATTATGAACCACGCTCCCTGCTGGAATATTGCAATTTTATACGCCTTCTGCTTCAGGTTTTGATAAAGTGCAAGGCAAAGGCCGAGGTTGATATGAATTATTCCAATGATTAACGCGATCTGGAAGAATGCGATAGGATCCTTCAAGGGATCGATAATAACCAATGGCGGGGTAATTCCCAGAAAACGGGGAAAAAAATCACCGAACCAGCCGCCCTGTATAGTACCAAATACGATAGCCGACAGGCCGCATGCGATAAGGATATAACTCAGGTCATACATTGTGGGGCTTACCCTGCCGGCACCCCGGAAAATCAGGTATCCAACAACCGTGATGACAATTCCATACCCTGCATCCCCGAGCATCAGGCCAAAGAACAGGACAAATATCGGAGCGATAAATGGGGTCGGGTCGATTTCATGGTATTTCGGACGGGCAAACATAGTGGTCAGGTATTGGAATGGCTGAAGAAACCGCGGGTTATCATATTTCACAGGAATGGTCAGGTCGGAATCTGATGAAGGAACCGAATCAAAAATGAGGTGATCATCAGTTGCCTTTGATAATCCTTTTTTCAGGTTATCTTTCTCCCCGGAAGGTATCCAGCCTTCGATAAATATTACGTCCCGGGTTTTTCCGGCTTTTCCGATGGCATCAATCCGCTCTTTCAGGATTAATAGTTCTTCGCGAAGGACCAGGAGAGAAAGTGAGCATTCTGCATCGATTGTACGAATGGAACTCATTATATCAAGTTCCCGGGAAGACAGGCAGTCAAATCTTTCTTTGAGGAAAACAAGGGCTTCTTCCGGAGTCCCCATGTATGGATCCAGTTCAATCTCGCGGAAATGCGTCGCAGCTGTACAATTTTCAAATATGTGATAATCAGCAGATAAAAAAGCACATATCACGCTGCATGGATCTTTATCCTTTCCGCCACTCGTAAGAATGACCGGATCGATGATACCGGAGGAGTTCATTTCCTGAATAAATAAACGGTAATATTCTCTCTCCAGTAAACCTGCAGCAACAAAGAGATACTTTGACTCCCCCACCCATGAGAGATCAATATCAAACGGGAGTAATAACGTGACCGAATCAATCTGAAGGGCAGTATTGTCTTTTTTATCACGGATTTCCAGGAGTTCGCTCTTTAAAGAAAGTACCTTATCAGCTTTTTCCAGAACCGCATCAAGTTTTAAAAAAATATCTGACGGTTCAACCGGATCGACGGGAACCTTCGGAATATGAGACGGCCTGAATAATTCGATGAACGGGTTTTTTTGATCTTTTTTAATAACGGCAAATGCATCGAGAACTTTATCTATCCTGATTTTATATTCAACGCATTTTTCTGCCATTTCCGGGCGGGTAGAAGGACTGAGATGTCCTTTGAGACGGGAATCGGAATCGCGGATATTAATGATCTCCATTGCACCGTTCTCGTGAAAAGAACGGATCCCGTCCTGTAGATTATCTCTGTGGAGGCCTATCGTGATACGGTTCATCTCTGAAGGGAAGAACATCTTCCACCCCCGTAATTTTCAATACAATAACATTCACAGAACGAGCGATAGTGCCACTCCGGACCCTTCTGATCTTTTCAGACTCCTTTTCTGCGGTAACCAGCAAGCGCTCTGCATCTTTCCCTGCTGCTTTCAGCGTCTCCTCTTTCAGGGTGCTGATAGCCCGGAAAGCCTCATCTTCCCTTCTGCGAATATATTTCTCGTTTTCCTGCTGTGCATTCATTATCTGTGCGTTTTTGAATTCCGTTGTCTTTTTAACAAGCTCCAAAGCATCCTTTTCCGCTTTTTTAACCAGAATTATATCATTCTCTATCATCAAACACCCGGAATTTATATGAATGGATATGAGGATATGAGACCATGTATTTAATAGTTCTTCTCAGGAAAAAATGCGTATATGGAAAAATCCGTAATTTTTCAGGATCAAAAGTCATTTTTTATATTGCTGCCCTCTGTTGAGGTGTAAAATGGTGCAATTTATGCAATTTCATACCTATGCTGTGCTATTGCGGTGAAAAGGAATAAACCGCTCCCGGTATTGAGAGATTTCAATAAAGAAGAAGGGGAATTTCAACCTGTCTGCTTATCCTGTGTATTGTAGGGCTTATTCCTTTGTGGGAAACCTGATGAAAACCGTAGTGCCTGGAAATGGCCAGGAGATCATGGTCTTCTGACATCGATATTATATTCTGTTCCTTATTGCCTACAATACGTTGTGTCAGAGTGCGAATTCCCGCAAACTCAAGAAGAGAAGAAATTTTTTTAAGTCTCTCATCTGCAAAAATCTCTCTCTTCTCTAAAAATTCCTCCCCTTCTTTGTCATTCATTTCAGACCTGATGAGACTGAGAAGTCCGTCATCAATAATATAGACCAGCAGTGCCGGGGCGTCATAGACCTCCAGAAGGAACGTGAGATAACCAGGAACGGACTCTACAAACATGTCAACTGGCATTAATATGCTGTGTATTGCAAAAGGTGCAAGTTCCTGTTCTCCGGGAAGGAAATCTTTGTATTCCTGGAGAATTATCTCGTACTTTGCCCCTGCCCTGTCCCTGAACTTCCTTTCAAGCAATGATTTGTAATAGCCCACACGTTTCCCTTCTTTTATCCGGTATCTGTTATAATCCCCCTGTTGCTGATATTTAATAGTATCGCAGGATAGGATTACCAGACCCGGACCGGACAACAGTCCCGGAAACGTTTCTATAAAAAATTACTACCGTGCAGAATAGTATCCATACGGATTTTCAGACGAGCCGGATGAACCGGAATGAACATTTGTGGGATATTATGATTATTTATATATAATCCCCGGATAACATTCTGTAATTGTTACCTGTCAGGCATACAGACAAGGATCAGGGTCGTCCCGTGAACATGACTTAAATGATGACTGAACCCGGGCCTGGAGATACCTCGGATGTACACGATACTCATTGTGGATGATAGTACCTATCTGGTCGACCTATTCACTAAAATGCTTCAAAGGAGCGGATACCAGACGATTATCGCCTACAGCGGGGAAGAATGCCTCGCCGTCCTCGAAAAGACCAGGCCGGACCTGATTCTTCTTGATATTATGATGGATGGTATTGACGGCTGGGAAACCCTCATGAAAATTAAGGAAAACCCACGCACGTGTGATATCCCTGTGATGATGGAGACTGCAAAACAGCTCACCCCGGAGGAGGCTGAAAAATACTATTTCCATATTGAAGGGTACATCATGAAGCCCGTTACACAAAAGATGCTCCACGAGGCGATCCAGCATGTATTTGACCGCAGGGCTGCAATTGAAATCACTGCCACACGTGCCCGTGATGCAGGTTTTGTTCCATCAATAATAGAAGAGTACAAAAATATGTGTCGTGTTGCAGACGTAAACGCACAGCTTCGAAAGATACTTGGTTCAATTTACCTGGAAGAGCCCCTGATCCCGGGAAATGAGGAACAACGGCTGGAAGAATTAAAAAGAGAGTTATCTGCAAAGGATGTGCCGGTTACCTGAAAGAGGGCATGACACATTTTTATATGCTCTCCTGACACCTGCTTCCCTGAATAGCGTGTGAAGCCTTCTGTCCGGATCTGTTCGATGCGAAATCTTTCTCTTTACTGTTTTTAAGCCTCTTCGCTGTTTTTTATGGGGTGAAAAGCACTCAATTCTTTTTGGGAGTACTGATTAGACACTGAATCGCCGCCGTTCGCGGGCACATAGAATTATCTCATCTTTCATCAGAGGGCCCGGGTACAATCTTTGTTGGAGGCTGCAATCGTCGCCCCGGTTTCGTCAGGCGGAGCCTTTGCGCTATTTTCGGGGCGGAGACGTTTTTCATATTGAGAATATGAGTGTGAAAACCCCAGAATATTACTCACACTTTGAAAATTGTACCCACACGATAAAGCGAAGAACCGTTTTTAATGATATATTTCAAATTAATGACAGATTAAAAAATCGCTCAGTTCAGGTGAAAGACCCGTTTTCTGATATCGGGACCCTGTTACTGAGGGGTGTACAGGAATCCCTGCCGGACTGAAAATGGCCTGGGTCTATTCGTTCCTGGCAGAATGGGGCATTCGTTCCATTTCAGGAGCAGTTTTATATACCCTTGCATCTTCTTTTCAAAATAAGGTTAGGAATGGTTCAACAAAAAAAAGTGCTTATTGTGGAAGATGAGGGTATAGTTGCCCTTTCTATCCGGGAAACATTAAAAAAACTGGGTTACGTGGTTACCGGGATATGCGCAACCGGTGAAGATGCAATACAAAAAACGGGAGAGACACTGCCTGACGTTGTCCTGATGGATATTCATCTGAAAGGAGATATGGATGGTATATCGGCCACTGAAAAGATTAGCAGCCTGTATGATATTCCGGTAATATACCTTACCGCATATACTGACGACGAGACGCTCAACAGGGCAATGAAGACGCGTCCCCACAGCTATCTTGTAAAACCGTTCAACGAGCGGGAACTCTATTCAAATATTGAATTTGCAATTTATAAACACAG
>JBFYKV010000071.1:0-11699 GCA_041305745.1 Methanoregulaceae archaeon
GCTCAAAGCAAGCGCAGAATCGTATGATAAGACCGCTCTCCTGATCAAAGCGGCGAACAGGAAAGGCATCAGCCTGTATAACACCGGCACAGTCCTGAACAAGGAGTTCCGCGATGTCAAAAACCTGTATGAACGGGCATATTTCCTCGAACAGGCACAGGACAGTTTTAATAAGGCCGCGGAATACTTTTCCACGTCCGGTCATACCGAATTCCTCGATCGTTCGAAGAAAATGGCCGCATCCCTTGAAACCGGGATAAAAGCCATAAAGAGTGATCCTGCCTACACGGGACCGGTCAAAAGACCTGCTCCCCGGAAAGAGCCTGATAAGCCCGTCATGATCCCCTGCCCGAAATGCGGAACACAAAATCCGGAAAAGGCGAAGTTCTGCGCGAAATGCGGTGCCGTAATGCATCCTGCCCCGGAGCCGGCTCCTGCAAGGACTTCCATGTCCTGCCCGAAGTGCGGAAGCCCCGTCACCCCTGGCAAGAAATTCTGCGCGAAATGCGGAGCGCCGGTATCATCTCCTGCGGCAGCAGCTCCGGCCCCTGTTCAGGTCTGCCCGAAGTGCGGAAGCCCTGTCACCCCCGGGAAAAAATTCTGCGCGAAATGCGGTGCTGCACTCCAGCCCTGACCACCCTGCCCTTCACTTTTTTCTGCCGGCCCGTGACACGGCAGGCAAAAGAGAAATCATTATTTAAATGACGTATCCACATCCAGACATGTACGATATACCCATGTTCACCCCGGAGGAGTGTGAAACTGCAAACTTTTGACCAGGTTGTGATCTGAAAATGAGTGTCGATGCCAATAATAACCAGGGAAAAACCTGCCCGTCCTGCGGGAAAGTATCGCCCGCCTCTGAAAAATTCTGCACCGAATGTGGTGCGGCTTTGCCGGCAGAGAAAATATGCCCCTCGTGCGGGAAGGTCGTCCCTCCCGGAAACATGTTCTGCAACTCCTGCGGGACACCTGTCGACCAGCCGTCTCCCCCTCCGGTCTCGTCCGTTCCGCCGCCACCGCCACCACCTCCGCCTCCGGCGTATTCCATGCCGCAAACGGTTGCACCGGCACCGGGCGGAAAAAACAAGCTCATTCTCCCGGCAGTAATTGCAGTCATTATCATTGTCATCATCGCGGTCGTATTCCTTGTCGGTATCCCCGGGATGACCGGGAAAGGCACCCGGACTGTAACACCGACACCGACCATGACAACAACTCCCGTAACTGCGGCCCCGACGACTTCAGCGACATGGACCAGCAGTTCGGGTTCCACCACATCGACGACACCGGTCAAGGCGGCCTTCTCTGCCAGCCCGACATCAGGGTCCGTACCGCTGACCGTCTCGTTCACCGACAGTTCAACGGGATCACCCTCTGCCTATTACTGGGCGTTTGGCGACGGGTCCACGTCCACAACAAAGAACCCGACGCATACATTCACAACGGCCGGAACATATACCGTGAAAGTGACCGTCGAAAAGAACGGCTCGACATCGTCCAAATCGATGACTATTTCGGTCGGCTCCCAGCCGCTTAAGGCAGACTTCACGGTGGACAGGACATCAGGGACCGCCCCGCTGACCGTCTCATTCACCGATACCTCGACCGGATCGCCTGACAGTTATTACTGGGACTTCGGCAACGGGCAGCTCTCGTACGACCGGAACCCCGGGTACGTATACACGAGTGCCGGTTCGTATACGGTCGTCCTCAGGATCGAGAAGAACGGTATCCAGAGCACGAAGAATGCGATCATCTATGTCAGTGCACCACAGGTTGTTATCACCACGACGCCGGCCACGCCGGTCAGCACGTTCAGCGGAACATTTGCAGGATACTGGAGGGCGACCGTTGGCAGCGGGACCGAATACTTCTGGTTCAACCAGCCGGTCGGAAATATAATCGACGGGACCATCGGGTCGCCTGACTTCATTTACGGCTCTTTTACCGGGACGCTCTCGAACGGCGGGAAAACGGTGAATGCCAACTACATCGATGAGAGCCTCGGCGTGGAAGGAACATTTACCTTCACGCTGACCGATGCAAACCATTTCACCGGAACCCTGATTGATACCGGCGTCAGCTACCCTGTCAGCGGGTACAGTGAACCGATATAACCCGTATTTTTTTTAGAATGCAACGGGGGATTACTACTGCCCCCGGTCTGGTCGTTCGCCAGCTATTTATCCTGCACGGATCCAGTTCTCTTCCGGAACTATCATGCCTGGACAATGCAGCAGGTGCAACCATCCGCTCCAGCCGGGAGCCCGGTTCTGCGGGGAGTGCGGGGCTCCCGCAGGAATATCTCATGAGACCGCCGGCCCTGTATACATTCCCCTCCTCGAACTGCATTCCGGTATTCTCGGGGCTGGCAGGACCACAGTCGTGATGCAGGTCTCACCCGGCGAACTCCTGCTCTTTTCCCTGCCGGAATATTTTATCGACACGGTCAAAGAGCTCCGGGAGCGGCTCGACGACACCCTCCTGAAGGTCTGGGATACAGGGGGCGACTGGAAAGCGACGCTCGATGCATGGAACTGGAAGTCGGAGGATGTCATAACCGGGATCGAAGAAGTCCGCGATGACCTGGTAGCCGGCGGAACAGACGTCAGGTCTCTTAAAAACTCCGATATCAGGTCGGTTTTTATCGAACAGATAGAATCTGACTCGGTATGGGATATTATGACCATAGATTCTGCCGGGAAAAAAATCGTACTTGACTTTATCGGGCCGGTTGCATGGTATGCGTTCCAGTCGCTGAAAGCCGTCCTCGGGGACCGCGTGGTATACCAGGAAAACTAAAAACCCTTTCTTATATATGCTGCGATTCGTGGGGGTATTCCTGTCGCGGACAGGACCGCCCGGAATTGCACCGGGATACTAAAAAATTCGGAAAAATTGAGGATATCAGGAAATAAGTGCAAGGGCCCCGAGGAATATGACCGCCATGACAATGATGACAAGGACCACAAAGCCGATCATGACCGGAACGTTGGCCGGTTTGTAGGGAATTGTCCCTTCGTTCATCTTCTTTGCAGTTGTGTAGGCATCGTACAGCCCGTACACCCAGACGATGACCCCGGGAATGACAAAGATCATGTACCCGATTATCGTCCCGATGAATATCGCAATGCCTTTCAAGGTCTCGCCGTTATAGACCTGTCCCAGCCCCGAGAAGAAAAACGAGAGAATGAGGGGTATTACAGGATTTTTTCCAGTATTCGTTCCCTGTACAGGCGGTGCAGGCTGGACTGGCGGAGGGGGCATCGTTACCGGGGCAGTGGGGGTTGCCGCCCCGCACTGCTCGCAGAATTTGTCTCCTTCCTTCAGCGGAGCCCCGCATGACTCGCAAAACTGTGCCATGGAATACTGTTCATGACATGAGTATAAATAGATTATTTTTTAAGAGCATCCGGCACGGCCGGACCCTCCCGGGATCGTTTCTGATCCCGAACAGAAAGTTTGATAGCCGGATGGATCCGGTACCGTGTATGAACAAAGCCTTCCCGTTACTCGTCCTGCAAAGCCTGCTGATACTCACCCTGTTCATCGCCGCATCAGGCTGCCTGACCACTGCAGAAGAGTGGAACCGGCAGGGCGAGACACACCATGCCATGGGCAGGTATGAAGAAGCGGTGGCAGCCTATGACCAGGCTGTCGCAACAGACCCGGAGAACGGTGAAGCCTGGAGAAACCGGGGTCTCTCACTCTCCATGCTCGGGAGGGTCAACGAATCTGAAGCATCGTTTGACCGTGCCCGTGCCATCAATCCGGACGACAGCGAGGCATATTATTACCAGGCACTCGCCCGGAATGCCGCCGGTAACCGGCAGGGGGCATTCGAGAGCCTTGACCGGGCTGTTGCCATCCCGCCGGAAGACCGGGACCAGGCGATCACGCTCTTTTCATCGCTGATGCTGAAAGGAGACCTCCTGACCCTTGAAAACCGTACCGATGAGGCCAATGTCTCGTACCGGCTGGCCCATGAGGTCATGATGGGCACGGTATGAACCCCCCTGTTTTTCTGGCTCTTCGTTATTTCGTGGGAATATGGCCTTACGTGTAGAATGATATGTGATGGCTTTTACATCCATACCTCGCATTACGATACATTTCGCCCCCCGAAAATACCGCGAAGGCTTCCGCCTTTCGAATCAGGGGCGACGATTGCGGTCGCCAACAACGACTGTACCCGAGTCCGCTGATGAAAGATAATACAACTCTATGTTCCCCCTGACAGCGGCGATTCAGTGACTATTTCGTGTTCCCCAAAAGAAGAGAGATCCAATCAACCCCTGGAACAGCGGGGAGATATTTTTCTGCAGATCCGCAGGTTTTGGCAGGTGCCGGAATCACGACAGGGAACCGGACTTACTATGGACCGGCTTTCTGCATGGACTGATAGCATCATACACCCGGCCAGAAGGGTGAACTATCAATACGTTCCTGTATCGCAACCCCTCACCAAATCCGTTATTTTCGTTCTGAAAAATATGAATGAAGCCACTGTATGCAGTAATCAGAAACGGCGGGAATGTAATGGCCTCTATTACCTGCATAAAACCCCAATATCATTCTGACCGGTTCTTGAGACAGCAGGCAGAATCGCGCTTCGTGCACTATTACACAGCGTTTCAGGACGCGGAAGCTGGCAGGGTCACTAATAACAGCCAGCCGTTTCTTCAGACAACATGCAGAACATCATCTCATGGAAAAAAGCATAGCGTCCATGTATCTGAACCTGGCAAGAGAATCAATCCCTTTCAACCGGTTCTTCAGATACGAAACAGGACCATGCCTCATAAAAAAATAGTATACCGTTTCAGGAAACCGAACCTGGCAAGAGAATCAATCCCTTTCAACCGGTTCTCCGCAGGTATTACAGAACCGTGCGGTCTCTGAAACCGGAGCACCGCAGGCCGTGCAAAACCGTCTCCGGGACAGGGAAGAAGGCAGTTTCCCTTCGCGGGTACCGGAGACACCTTTCGGAGGTTCAACCGTCGCCGGGAAATTCTCTCCGGTAGTTGATTTCCTGGTCCTTGACAATGCTGAATCCGGATGATTGTGTGCATTTCGGATATGCCGGTGGGCTATCCACCACCCGAACGGGATTAGCAGGACAAGCATCACGATAAGCCCGAAGATCTCATAGTCAGACGCCAGGAGATTGAATACCCCGTGAAATACCATCGCCGCAGCGAGACCGGATGCGATGATAAGCGGACGTTCCTTTTCCGGCCTGAACCGGGCAATTCCCAGCGAATACCCCCATACCGATGCGAACAGGGCATGGGCCGGGACCGATGCGATCGCCCGCAGGACGCCGACAGCAAGTCCTCCTTCAAGGACGTAAAAGATATTCTCGACCATGGCAAACCCGAGCGCGGCGGCGACTCCGTAGACGATACCGTCCACGGGTTCATCAAATTCATCATCCCGGTACACGGTGAAGTAAACAGCCGCGAATTTGAGGGCTTCTTCAACGACCGGGGCCACAATCACGGTGACAAAGAGACCCCGGGGGAAGGGGGCCTCGAGGATCGCCGCCGGGATGACCATCAACGCACCGATGAAAAAGACCTTGACGACCCACCCGAGCGGTTCGGGCTCGTAGCGGTCCTTTAAGTAAAAGTAGCAGAGGACAAAGACCGCAGGTGCAATCGCGAGGGCAAGAAGGCCGAGCATTATTATTTACCAGTATTTTTTCCTTCCTTCATAATCACTGCGAAACTGTTTGGGACGCTGGATTGCCTGCAATAAACCGGGAAAACGGCATATGATTATTCCATATCCGGAACCTCCCGGTTTCATCGACAGGGCAGGTTTTCAGGCAGTTATCCCACTCTGCCGGTTCACAAAGGCCCGGGTTATACCCGAAAGATCTCATTATTGAATGAAAAACGCATCAAATCCGCGTATCCTGTAATCCTGGTACCTTATGTGATTTCAGCGGGTGGCTCTCCCCTGTCTGCCCCGATACATCCCGGTGCCTGAAGTCGCAGGGTAATGTTCCATGATGCAGCACAGGCAGGCGGGCATGCCAGAACAGAAATAAAAATTAATAATCTTCCCTGCCGAAAGCCTGCTATGCAGGGATCCTCCCCCCATCTACCCGCGATGATCTTCATCGCACTCCTCATACTATCGTCGAGTGTTTCCGGGGAGGTTCTCCCGGGAGATATCGCTGACGAAGCCGAGGTACGTTCGTTTTCTTTCATTGACAATGCTTCCCTTTCTCTTTATGCAGGCCAGACTGCACTGCAGCGGGGAGACTTCGAAGAGGCACTCGGGCACTTCACCCGCGTAACGGAAGAAGACCCCTCTTTTATGGCCGCATGGTACCTGAAAGCATACAGCCTGTCCAGGCTGGAACGCCCGGAAGAAGCACTCGCCGCAGTTGACCAGGCATTGCTGCTCGAGCCGGGAGACCGGGACAGCACCAGCCTCAAGGCTGATCTGCTCGAAACGCTCGGGAAGGGGGATGAGGCTGCCACGCTGCGGGACACTGTCAGTACAGTATCCTCTGCAAGGCAGAACGTAACCCCTGTTACGCCTGCACGAACACAAAAAGCTCCGGTCAGCCTGTTTGTGGGGTTGTCCGCAATGCTTATTGCAGTATATCTCATCCGGACAAGGGAGTAATGATAATTGTCGCCTAAAGTAAAAACGAGGTAGAAATGGAAAACCACGAGTGGAAATGGGTTTATATTGCCGGAGGCGGATCGGTATTTTTCTTTATCCTGATCGGGGTCGGGGACCAGATGATGGACTGTATGTCAGGCGGGTGTGCAGTCATGTTCGTCTCGTTCTTCCTTGCCGTCACCCTGGTTGCCGTCGCCTTCCTCTTCCTGACCCGGGCACGGGCAATGGATGCAATCCTTAACGGAAAGGATTTCCTCGCACACTGGTCCTATCTTCCGGACCAGTCGGCGTCCAGTGCAGAACGCGAATTCGCTGAATATCGGGACGCAAACAAGGCCCTCTTTATTGTCGTCGGCGGTTTTTTCCTCGTCGCGATCCTTCTCATGCTGGTCTTCGGGGGGGAGGCGGGTGCCCTCACCGCGATGATACTCGTCGGAGTTCTCTGCATTATCGCCCTGGTCGCATGGGGTGCACCCCGGCTGGTCTATTCCCGGGCGCTCAGGGCTTCCCCGGAGGCATTTATCGCACGAAACGGTATCATCTACAGGGAGGCGGTTTATCCCTTCCGTTCTTTCCTGAACCGGCTTGAGAACGTCTCCTTCAGACCGGCAACACGGGATAAACCAGCCCTGCTTATCTTTTCGTTCCTCCAGCTTGTCGGCCTTTACATTCTGCAGCCATACGCGGTCAGTATCCCCGTCCCGGAAGGGGAGGAAGATCACGCACAGGAGATTGCCAGAGAGCTGTCATGATACCTGGTTACCGTCCGCAGGGCGGTATCCGTCATCATGAACGAATGCGTTTAAACCATACTGCATGAACCAGGAGTGCTGAAACAAGGATGCCGTTCTGCCAGGAATGCGGCTCAAGGCTTGAGGCGGGTTCGAAATACTGTACAGAATGCGGTGAACCATTCACCCCGGTGCCGGATGATTCCGCGGTGTCTCCAGATGCTCCCGGACAGGCCGGTGAGAGTTCCGAAGACCTTCCCCCCGCTGAAAAGGTAATTGCAATCATACCTAACCTCATGAGGGTCCGGGGACTGGGAATTTTTCTGAAGGGACCGGTCTGGCACCACATGGTGGTGACACCGCAACGGATTATCCTTGTCCGGAGAACGGTAGAAGGGCTTGAGCGGTTCAAGCAGGATATCGGGATTATCGGGCCGGATTATGAGTATCCGCTGATGAAATCGATGCAGCCCGGAAAAATCCTGGACGAGTATCCCGAAAGTCTTGTAATTCCGCAAAAGGACATCATTACCATGACGGTGACGAAATATACCACCTATGACGCGGAAGAGGGCACGCACTATTACTGGCAGGTTCAGATTGCGACAAATAAACAGATATTGACGTTAAGAACGGATTATGATGAAGATCCCGGAGAATATTTCAGGAACCCCTCGTTTATTGAATTATTCAGGGAACGGCTCGTCCTCGGGGACCGCTGATGCTCTCTCATCCAGAAGCACCGCACTGGAGCGACGCTTTCTGATTCGCTCCTTCCCGGACCGGATCAGCCGTTATTTATACCATTTGTGAAAAATACTGGATACCGAGCTGATGCTATGCCGTACTGCGATTCGTGTGGAGATGAAATGAAAGATGGGGCAGCGTTCTGCCCGTCCTGCGGGGAGAAACAACCGGGAACCGGAGTAAAAAGTGATGTGGAAGAGGAAGGTCTCATCTGGACGGCAAAATCACAGGTCATCACCAGCAGGCCGGTGGTCTCCCAGATCATCATGGCCTTCGGCCTCGCATGCCTCATTGTCCTCGCATTCCTGTTTATTCTGGACGTGGACGCGGGTCTGGCAGCAGCACCATACGTATTCGGGATCATGATCGCTTTCATCGTCCTCGGTCTTATCATCGCTGCCGCCATCCAGTTTTTTACCAGGGGAGGACCCGACACCGATTTTGCGGTCACGAAAGACGGCATCGGTTACCGTGCCGGGAAGGAATCAAAGGCCATCAACAGGGCGACGCTCGCCGGGACTGCTATCGGGGGCTCCGTCGCCGGTGCCGGGGGGAGCCTGATAAATATCAGCCGCGAGATGGACTTCATGAGCTGGGACGAAATGCGGAGCATCACTGTCTATCCACGGGAGCGATCCCTCCTGTTTTACAGGAAAATGCTTATCTTTCCCTTTATGCTGTATTGCACCCCGGAGAACTTCGAGACCGTGAAGGGCCTTGTCAGGAAATTTGCGCCTGACATACCATATAAAGAAAAGAGCTGGTGACTGGCTCTGAACCGGCGATTAACGCCCTGGAAAATCAGAGTGATATCTTCAGGGTCCCATGGAGTGCCCGCTGTATATCACGAAGCGACCTGACAGCAAACATGGAGTCAGCCTGAAGAGTAATCCGGGATTGAGGGAATACCAGTGATATCGCCGGCTTCCTGCCCGGACTACAGACGACTTCCTGCAGTGACGAGTACGGGATGCAGTAATTGACGCCGTCGGTATCGAGCACCTCTTCCGTTGGCATGGTCCTGAATACCTGCCACGGGGCGTCAGGAAAATCAGTTCCCGCCGCGTATTCTTCCTCTGACACTCCCATGGTCCGGCTCTCGTCTTTTAGCAGCTTCATGAAAGTGTTCCACCGCCTTTCGACCTCGTCCTCGCTCCCGGGGGATACTGCCAGGAGAAGCCGGCCGGTCGTAAAAATGAGGTTGAAGGTATACTGGAATTCAAAGTCCTCCGGACCGGGCTCGAAACAAAGCGGGACGGTGTTGATGACTTTTTCACCGGGACTGGTGACATTCCGGCACTTCATGATGCGGGAAGTCAGTGCCACCCTCGCGGTGTAAAATCCCCCGAGGGCAAGGCGGTAGTGCTCTTCCCGGTCGCGGGTGCGGACAACCAGCAGGTCCTCCCCGTTGGTCCCTTCGGCAAGGTCTTCACCACGGACATACAGGATATCTGAGAGCGGTATGCATCGGGATCCCGGGTACCCACTGATAATCTGGTCCGGTGTAATGTTTGAAAACCGTGTCCACGGGGCCTGATCAAGACCGGACCTGGCCCTGATGGAACTGGCCCGTTCCTTCAGGCCGGCAGGGATCTGCCGGGGTCCGAAATATGCCCTGGGAAGGCCGGGTACAAGAGTCGCTGATACTTCCTGGAAGTCCCTTGCAGATATCTCCTCCTTCTCAAGCAGTTCTTCAAGAGATTCCCGGATTGCATTTATTTCACCGGCTATATCGCGGGGAAGGCTGACGGTCACCAGCGTGTCCGGTGTGATGAAAAGGACGAGGGGAGTCCTTGAAAAAATCCCTCCCGGTGCGCTCGCAAACGGGATAACCACTGGTGCTGTGAGATCTGGTGCCGGGACCTGCGGTGCCGGCGGGGGGGTCCCGTCTGCAGCAGCACCGCACTCCTCGCAAAACCGGGCCTGTAGGGAGAGGGGAGCTCCGCATTCGATACAGAACCGTGGGGGAACGGTCATATACACCACCGGGGAGAGCAGGGTCGGGTTACCGGCGGGGACAATGACTGGCACCATGCATGCAGTGAAGGTGAAGCAGTATGCATCAGGTATCTCCTGAAAAGATCTATTGGAACTCCATGTATCTAAACAGATCCGGACGACCGGTGCCGGGCGACAAACCTCCTGCCCTGCCCTGTTCAGACAGGAGCATGAACCAGGTAAACCAGAGGGACTGTTTCTACTAAAATAGTGACCTGTTTATCTTTTTAGTCCCATTACGTGGCATCAGGAATCAAAGAAAAATGACGGGTATACGGTTACCATTCCCCGGCCGCTTTGTTCACTCACCTGTGAGACGGACCCATTAACTCCTGAACAGTATCCGGCCCCGGTATGGGTTGCCCGGCCAGTTCATCCCAGTTCGTCATACCAGTTGCGCCTGCGCCAGATGATGACCCCAATCACCGCAATAATGGCAATCACCACGATTGCAATGATATAAAACCAGGGAAATGCCTGGTCGCCCTGTGCTGCCGACGCATCGGCTTCGGCAGGCTGCGATACGGCTGCAGCCTGCATGGCAGGAGTCCTGTCTGTCCCGGCACTCGTTACCGGGGCCGTTGCTTTAACCGTGGCGCGAGGGGTCGGATTTAAGACGGTGATATAACTGGTTCGTGTTACCTCATCGCTGCCCTCCGAACCCGTCGCGATCAACGTTATGGTGTATTTGCCCGGGTCATAGTACGTGTGGGAAGGGTTCTCCAGGGTGCTCGTTCCATCATCTCCAAAGTCCCATTCCCAGGATGTCGGGGATCCGGAAGACGTGTCAGTGAACCTGACTGTGAGTGGTGCGGTGCCGGTGATGGGAGATGCGGTGAATGCTGCATCAACCGGAGAAACCGTGGCTGTCGTCGTCGTTGCAGTGGTCGCGGTCGTGGCGGTCGTGGCAGTGGTGGTCGTTTCGGTTTCAGATACGGAAATATAGTCGTCCTCGACTACGGTATAGGTGATACCGCCGATTACCACGTTCAGTGTCACGGTGAAGGTCCCGGTATCGGTATAGGTGTGAGTCGGATTCTGCGCTGAATCAGTTGCTCCGTCTCCGAAATACCACCACCACGAGGTGGGGGATCCGGTGGACGTGTCGGTGAACTCGACCGTCAGCGGAGCTATCCCGGAAATTGGTGTTGCGCTGAACTCTGCGGTCTCACTACTTTGGGAATAAACGATTGCAGTGGTTGTGGGTACCGTTGTGGCAACAGTCGTCTGGGTGGTCGTTGCGGAAGTAGTCTGCGTCGTTGTCGGGACCGTCGTAGTGGTAGTCGTCTGGACCGTCGTATGCGTCGTTGTCGGCACTGTCGTGGTTGTCGTCGTTGCCGATGTCGTTGCAGTGGTATTGTCGGCCATAACTGCCGGTACGGCAATGCCGGTGAGAATAATTGCAATTATGAGAGCCAGTGCTGTTGTCCCCGTTACCAGGGCCTGTCCTTTTATCCCGGACTGTTTCAGGATTGTTCTACTCCATTTCCTTTCTTTCGGCATACGTACCCTTCCTCCGGCCTCTCCTCATTTTTTCGTTTTCCGATTTCCTGTAGAACCTGTATCTTTTGACTCTGC
>JBFYKV010000072.1:0-7211 GCA_041305745.1 Methanoregulaceae archaeon
TTCAACAGTAAGATGTGGAAAGAGCATATAATCCTGGTACACCATTCCGATATTTCGCAGGCGTGGTTCTGTGGTTGTTATCTCCTGGTCGTCAAGGAAGATACACCCGGTATCAGGCGCATGGATCCCGGCAATGGCCTCAAGAAGGATAGTCTTTCCTGCACCGGTCGGACCGAGAATTATCAGGTACTCCCCGGACTGTATCTTAAGGGAGACATCCCTTACCGAAAAATCCCCAAGCGTAATGGAAACGGATTCTATGCGCAGCACAAGTTCTCACCTCCTTAAAAAACATGCACACCCCGGTCAACGAATTCGACTATACACAGGGTGATAAGCGATATCAGGATCAGGATGGTTGCTGCTGCAACTGCAAGGTTTAAGTCCCCTGTCGAGATATTGAGATACAGCGCAATAGGCAGTGTTTCAGTTCTCATTGTCGTCGCACCAGCGACCATCAGCACCGCCCCGAACTCCCCCATGGCCTTTGACCATGTGATAACCGCTCCTGCAAGAAGACCTGACCATGACATCGGCAGGATTACCTGCAAGAAGGCGCCATTCTCTGTGCACCCGAGTGTCTTTGCGACATATTCATATCGTGGATTAATCGTAGAGAATGTAGATCGCAAAATTCGTATCATATAGGAAATATTTACGAACACCTCCGCGACGATGATACCCAGCGGAGTAAAAACGACTGCAAATCCGGCCTGTTCCAGGGCCCTGCCCCAGGGGGTTGTACCAAAGAAGATAAGGAGGGCAATACCGGCAACCAGCGGCGGAAGTGTAAGCGGAACGGTCAGGGCCAGAGTTGCAATCCGTTTTCCGAAAAACCGGTACCGGGTGAGGGCATATGCGACCGGAATAGCAATCAGGACACATATAACAGTCGATATTACGCTCGTCACGAGACTGAGCATAATCGCAAACTGTATTTCAGGACTTGCAAGGCTTTCCACAAGAGCAGGCAGGGGACTGAATAAAACCAGTTCGATGAGCAGTATGCTGATTGCAAAAAAAACAATCGCGGTAATGGCAAGTGAAAGCCGTTTCATTAGATCTCCTCCGGCCTTTATCGGGACTGCAGGCCTTTCATGAGTTCCTTCTGGGCGCTGATACTGGTCTCACGGATATTTTCGAGATGACGAGAGGATACCCATCCGGTGATGGCATGGGGGATACTGTCGAATGCCGGTACATAGGGTTTGATATCAAGGATGGGTGTATCGTCAAGAAGATCGATACCCCGGACATGCAGGGTCCCGCCTGCGATACTGATCAGTTCCACATATGATATCCCGATCGGGTTAGGACGGTTAAAGTGGCGCGAGGCAAAAATGCCGTGGTATGCCACCCCGTCCGACAAAGGCTTTTCAACCAGTGCCCTGCGTTCCGCCCGGTCCAGGTGAGAGAGGACGATGAGATGGGAGAAACCCCCGATACTCCCAAGCCCTTCCTGGAATTCAGGGAAGATCTCGATGGACCCCTCTGTGAATGAGAATGTGCTCTGGAACGGGGGTGAACCCGGGGTAGTCAACGGGGAATGAGCAACGCCAATCGGTGTGAATTTCATAGTGACGACCTTCCTGTTTCCTTGATTTTTAGTTATTGCTGGACGCCTGCGTAGTGCGGGTCCGGGTAGGCGGGGAATCCGTGCTTTACAAAGACGGCCTTACCATCCTCCGATGTAACGAAATCCACAAATTCCTGTGCATTTTTCGTATTTCCGGTAAATGTTGTCAGGCCAACCGGGACAATAAGTACAACATTTTCGCTGACAGGGATCGAAACGGCCTCCATTGTATCCTCGTTGATCTGGTCGAGGGTGAGGAGCGATGCATCTGCCTGCCCGGTATTCATGAGTATGGTCAATTCATTGATGGTCGGTGTGCGGGTGACCACATTCTTTTCGACTGCGTCTGTGATGTTGTAGTTATTGAACATTTTTGTGCCGGCTTTGCCGATGGCGGTAGCGTTTGCATCACCAAGTGCAATCTTCAGGCCGGGGTGTGCAAAATCCCGGATGGACTGGATGTGATAAGGATTTCCTTTCTGCACAGCGATTACAGGAACGTGATACGCGACCAGCAGGGAAGACCCGACAAGGCCCTGTTTCTGGGCGATGGCATATTCAACTGTTGAGCCCGGGATAAAGACGTCACCTTTCCTTACCAGGTTCATCTGGGAAATGAGCATTCCGCTGCCGCCATAGGTGTACTGGACATTAATACCGTATTTCTGCCTGAACAACTGCCCGATCTCCTGCATCGGGGCTTTTAGTCCTGCACCCGAATAGACAAGGATACTTCGCTCCGCTGCCCCGGGAGCCGGGGTCTCCGCAACAGTGCCAGCCGGTGTGCTGTCCTGCGGTACAGACGTGCAGCCTGCGATAAGCAGTGCACCTGCGATGAGAAGTATAACTGTAAAAAGTATAGGTTTATAATACATATTTAACATTATGTGATTGTTAACTATAAAAGTTTTTAATTGAACAGATTTCGTTATCTGCTCATTGGGAATGTCCCCCGGGAAAATTCAAATATTGAAGAATATAAATCCGAAATACCGGTTGAAAGTATAGTAATCACTTATATTTTATCTTCATTATGCCTGATTCCAGATGAATCCGGATTAGCGTATACCGGATGACACCCCGGTATTTCGGAGTTCCCGGTTGGGTCAGGTGAAGCTGAATACAACATACACTCATTTTCACATGAGCCCGAACAACTGAATTCACGAGGGTATGAGCGAAATGAAAAACATATTCCGATTCCCGCGGGGTGGTTCTGACCGGGTGATCGTCGTCCCGAAATCTGTTACGGGGAGATCCTGGATATTCCTGCAACGTAAAAATTCCCGGTATCGTCAAAAATTTTCACATGGTAGGCGCTACAATTATGTCCCCTGAAAATTCCATGTGAATGACTGATTTAAAATCCGGTAAAAAAGGTAACTGGTTACCCCGCTGCCTCAATTTTCTTGATCTCCGGAGCAATCTTTGCGAGGATTTCCCCCTGCCCGGGTGAGACATAAATAACCTGGTGGCCGGCGACCAGCACGGTCCCGACCGGTCTGCCTTTTCCTGTGGTCTGTGCGGAGTGAGTCAGGATCGCAGCGTTCCGGGTCTCTGTACTGTCAAAGTTCTGGGTCTGGATGGTAAGCGTGTGGCCTGCATCATCCTCGAGGATATAAATTTTTCCACCGGTCGCACCGGGGAAGGGCCACAGTATATCCTCGGTATAAGTAACCTTTACGCCTGCCGCCTGTGCGGCATCCCTGAGAGGTTCGCCGTTTACGACAAAATAAGGGTGTTCCGGGTATATGACAAAAACCCAGCCGAACGGCAGCACAACGAACATGAATACAAGGATAATCACAATGATGTCATCAGTCCTGCTCATTCCTGCACCTCCTGAAGTGGGGAGAGTGTTTTTGTTTTTCGTTCATGCCTTCCCGCCTCCTTTCTCAACCCACGAGGGTTTTTTCATCTTTAAAAAGATTAGTGGCGGAACGGCGAGGAGGAAGGTCCCGATCAATATCCCGGCGACGTAGGCGAACGTTTCTGCTGCACTGAATTCACCTGTCGGCATGAGCCCGACAATAAACGAGAAGATGACGCCGAACGCACCCATGCCTCCGACGATCCAGATGCCGGGCATCCCGCCCGGGATTTTAAACGGGCGGGGTGCGGAAGGCTGCGAATAACGGAGCTTAACCAGGCTTGCAAAGACAAGGATATAGACGATCGACAGCAGCTCGACCGTTATCGCCGAAAGTATCCAGTATGCCTGGTTGACAGACGGTAAAAAGACATACAGGAGCGAGATAAACGTTCCAATCAGGGCCTGAATGACGAGGACCGCGACCGGTGAGCCGTACTTGTTGGTCCGGTTGAAGAGCGGGGGGAGGTTACCCTCCTCTGCAACGACACCGAGACCCTTGGCAGGTCCGATCAGCCATGCTGCAAGTGAGACGACACCTCCAATCGTGATGAGTATCGCCATCGGGGCGATTGCACCCGGGATATGTGCCGCATTGAAGAAGTACTGGATTGCCTGCATTACACCGGCAGCAAGGCTGAGTTGTTGTGCCGGGATGACAAAGGCGATAGCAAGGGTGGCGAGCACTGTGCAGATGAATATAATCACTGACGAGAGAGCCATCGCCTTCGGAAAGTCGCTTTTTGGATTTCTCGTCTCAAGTGCATGAAACCCTGCCATCTCCATCCCGGCAAAGAGGAGGATGACAGTCGCAAAGAACGGCAGTGTCGAGAAGTTGATAGTCGGGATGATCTGGTCTGGTGTGAAATGCGGGAGGACAATGACTGCACCGGATGTCGCCCACCAGACTCCGAGGAAGATGATCAGTATTGAGGGGATGATGCTCCCGAGGATGACGCCTACGTTCTGGAACTTGGTCGAGACGTTCTCGCCAAAGTACGCAATCACGGTCGTCCCCCAGAATGCAATCATCATGACCACAAAGAGATAGATGGAATTGCTGCCAAGCGACTCTGAGATTGCGAATGCCAGTGTTGATGCGATGAATGCAAGCACGGTCGGGAACCAGACGAGGTTATTGGACCATTCGCAGAAGATGGCAACAAAGCCGCCTTTTTCTCCAAAAGCCTCCTTGCACCACGCATAGACGCCTCCTCCTTTCTCTGACATCATGGTGGCAAGCTCGGCGCCTGCAAGCGAGAGCGGGATTAAGAAGAGAATGGTCCCGATAATGTACCACCCGATGCAAGACCAGCCGAATTCGGCCATGGAGGGGTAATTCCTGATGGAAAGGACCGCGGCAACGTTTATCATCGCCAGTGCAAAGACCCCGAGCATCTTTTTGGGACCCGTCCCTGTTGTTGGTGCGGGAGTGCCTTCTTCGCTCATAAACGGTCCTCTTTTATGCAATATATCATGTATTCTCCATTTATTATCTCGACACCATGGGTGTCGTGTTCAAAGCCCGGGAACCGCCGGTCAAAGTCCTGCATGGAAGCAAGGTATTTGAGTACCGGCCCGTCCTGTGCACCGGTCCGCTCTCCTGGTGCGAGTACCGGGATGCCGGGGGGATAGGGGAATATGCCGGTTGCAACAACCCGGTTTCCTGCCTTCGGGACCGGCACGTGTTCGACATCGCCCCTGATCAGTTTCCTGTAGGCCTCTGCGTAGCTGATGGCGGGTTCGGGCAGGACAGAGTATGCCTGCTGGAGCAGTTCGCACATCCTGTGTTCCTTCTTGTACTGGTGCATCTCGTCGGTAAGGCCCTTTAAGGTCATTCCACCGTACCGCTCAGGCCACTGCGAAGTGAGGTCAGGGAAGATCTCCTCAAGTGGCGTCTGGTCGTCGTAATGACGCTTAAACTCAAAGAGTTCGGTTACGAGAGTTCCCCATTTGCCCTTGGTGATACCCATGGAGAAGAGGAAGAGGATGATGTAGTCGCCTGACTTTTCGTTGACAATCCCGCGGGTATCGAGGAATTTTACGACGACTGCGGCTGGGATCCCGAAATCGGCGAGAGATCCGTTCTCGTTGACACCCGGCATGACAACGGTGACCTTGATCGGGTCGAGCATGCAGTAGTTGTCAGGAAGACCGGCAAAGCCGTGCCATTTGTCGCCCGGGTGAAGCACCCAGGCGGAGGGATTTTCCCTGAGCAGGTCAAGCGGTGCCTCTGCAAACGGTACCCGTCCCTTTACCCCCGGGACTGCCACCCTGTCAGGCTGCCACATCTCAAACCACCAGTCATTTTTATTCTTCCCGCCACAGACCTCGGAATGGATCCGGGCCATCACCTGCCGGAACCGTATTGCTTCTTCGATTGATTCGGTGGTAAGGACGCGTCCTGACGCTCCGTCCATCATTTTTGACGAGACATCGAGCGATGCACTGATGGTGTAGAGCGGAGATGTGGAACTGTGCATCATGAAGCCCTCGTTGAACCGCGAGTGCTCTATTGGCACACGTCCGTTCCTGACATGGACCATCGATGCCTGTGACAGTGCGGCGAGGAGCTTGTGTGTTGACTGCGTGGCAAAGACCGTCGGCCCCTTTTCGTTTTTTGCGCCGTTTCTCATCGCGAAACGCCCGGAGTAGAGGGGGTTGAACCGTGCGTACCCGTACCATGCCTCATCGAAATGGATGCTGTCGACGCTTTTCCCGAGCATGTCCTCGACCCCGGTTGCATCGTAACAGAGCCCGTCGTAGGTGGAATTGGTAATGATGGCATGGACCGGTAGTGTACTTTCGATGCCCTTTGTCAACGGGCAGGCGTCGATCTTTGTTCGTATGACTTCAGGGGTCATCTCGCCGGGAGGGATGGGGCCGATGATACCGTACCGGTTCCGTGTCGGGATCATGAAGACGGCAATCGAATGTGTCATGGTGAGGGCGTGTTCTGCAGATTTGTGGCAATTCCGGTCGACCAGGACGACATCGTCACGGTTCACGCGGTTGAAAAAGACAATCTTGTTTGCAGTGGAAGTCCCGTTTGTGACAAAATATGTCTCGTCTGCGCCAAAGACCTTTGCAGCATATCGCTCGGCCTCCCCAACAGGGCCTGAATGGTCAAGGAGTGATCCTGTCTCTGCCACGGAGATGGAAAGGTCGGATCGGAAGAGCTGTTCTCCAAAGAACCTGTAAAAGAGCCGGCCTGCCGGTGATTTCCGGAATGCGGTTCCTCCTGCATGCCCCGGGGTATGCCAGGAATACTCGAAGTCTTTTGAGAACTGTACCAGTGCCTTAAAGAATGGCGGGAGGATCTGCTCCTTGTACCGGTTTGCAGCGGCGGTGATCCGCCCTGCAATAAATTCGGGCGTATCATCCATGATATAGATATATTCATTGATCTCCCTGATCGTGTCCACGTTCAGTTCGGTCGGGGCCTCCCCGCCGGGGTCGGCTAGCAAAAAGATTGGGATCTCCTCGTTACGCTTTCGGATTTCGTGAATAAGCATCTTTGCGGCGGCATGATCAGGGGTGTTACCAAGGTCCCACCCGATCAGGATACAGTCGGCTGCAGGGAGATTTGCATATGCTGACCGGGCACCTTCAATCGATGCGATGGTAACGACGTCGATATCAAAATCCGCAAGTCCTTTTGATATACGGGTAATCGTCCGCCCGTAGGGGGTATCGGTGTGTACCGTATCATCGATAATCACGACGATAAGTCTCTCTTCAGGGTTCATTCTCTCCTCCGCCGGA
>JBFYKV010000073.1:0-8987 GCA_041305745.1 Methanoregulaceae archaeon
TGCGGGCGGCCCCGTGATATCGACCCTGAAATGCAGGAAATTGCCGGCGCCGCTGCACGGTCAACAGGGGTCGATTACGGGGGCGTTGATCTCCTCGACTCACCGGAAGGCTACTGCGTGCTGGAAGTAAACGGTACCCCCAACTGGCACTGCATGGCAGCACCCATACCAGAATTACTCGCGGATTACCTCATCCGGGTAGAGAAAGATATGAGAAAATAACCCGGTATATCAGCACCCCGACAACCCGGCCTGACTTTTATCCTTTCACACGGCAAAAGGCCGGATTCCACGAACCGGACGACCTGGCGCCTGAACAAATATGACGGGAAAATAGACTGAGGTAAAGTAATAAAGTGATTGCAATTAAATTTACTGGATATATTCCATCTCTTTTAATGTCTTGTCGGCAAGCTCTTTCATCCGTGCTGAAATTCTTCCCGATGCTGAAAATTCGACATCTTTCATGGCGTTTGCAAGTTCGTTTCCCAATACAAAAATCGCGTATTTATGTTCCATTTTACTTTTATGAAGCTGCGTCGGGTTGATCTTAAGGGAACTGTACTGTGAAAACTTGAAATCAGGGTTAATAAATTCGAAATAATCCTTTATATCGAAAAGCATCTGGTGTAATGTAATCAGTTCTTCCTTGTGCACTCTCTCACTTCCAAGATCAAAATTGTAAATGAAAAAATATATAGGTATCTCAGAAAATATTTAAGCGATTTTTAAGAGTTTAATTGAGAGAGGACGCTTGATAATTCCTTTATACTCCCTCGCTGCCACATATTCAAGCCCCTTGCCGACAAGGTGATCGATAATTTTCTGGTTTACGTCCCCGTCAATGACCAGTCCTGATGCATCACCGTTCACCTCATCAATCATCTTATCGATGTCTTCCGGCCTGCCTTCTTTTAAGATCGTGAAATCGTGCGTCAGGAACCGGGCAACCCTTTTCCCTTTCACTGCCTTCAGGTGTTCGTCGAGTGTGCGCGGGGACTGGGCATCATGAGGTTCCTGCTTTTTCCCGGGCTGTTTCTTTTTAAATGCTTTCGGCTCGGGCGGTTGTGTCACTTCGGCAGGAGCGGGTCCGAACGCAGGAAGGCTCTCTTCCTGGTCATCCAGCTCGCCGGTAAAATACTGCTCCCTGACATATTCTACCGGAACCTTGTTTCTAAGGGACTTGATGATCTCTTTTCTTGTCATATCCTCTACGCTCTTTCCCCTCGGAGAGAATGCGACATTGTCGATCTCTGCGACCTGTAACAGTTCGCGGAGGATCAACTCTCCTCCCCGGTCTCCGTCAAGAAATGCCGTTGCAGTCTTTTTTTCACAGAGATCAATGATCGTCCCTGAAACATTTGTTCCTTCAACCGCAACTGCGTTCTTTATTCCGAACCGGAGAAGGTTGATGACATCTGCCCGCCCCTCGACGACGATAATTGCATCAGAATCAGGGACATTCGGACCTGCAGGCACTTTGTCCGGCCCTATTGTGCTGATCTTTTCAACGCGTATGCTTTCACGGACTTCGTCAAGAAGCTCATGACTGTCGATAGAACCTTCCTCGAAAGAATCAAGGAGCAACTCTTTTGCCCTGTTTACAATCTTTTTCCGCTTGGTCACCCTTATATCCTCGATGGATTCAACGGTGACATGGGCAATACAGGGGCCGACACGGTCGATAGTCTCAAGAGACGCGGCAAGTATTGCGGTTTCCGCCCTGTCAAGCGACGATGCGATATATATTTCGCCTTTCGTCTCACCTTTTTTGCTGGAAACCTGAACGTCAATCCTCCCTACACGTCCGGTTCTCTGCAAATCCCGAAGATCGAGGTCTTCGCCGAGTAACCCTTCAGTCTGGCCAAATATGGCACCAACTACGTCGGGTTTCTCGACCACCCCCTCTGCCTCGAGGTGAATGTGAATAAGGTACTTGGTAGTATCAGATGAATACAAGGTAATGCACCCCCATGCATCAGGCAATAACTGAAACGCGTGATCATAGGTACCGTACAATCTGTGGTGTTAGGATTTAAACTATAGGGGAAATTAAAATAAATTCAATTATATCAAACATAAATTATTAATTCCTGCCTGCCATTTTTCTATGAACCGGGAGGATTTCTCCTTATTTTTTATCAGAAACTGTTGATGCTGCATACCTTGTAATATGCGCGTTCAGTCATATCCCCTGGTACCCGCGTCCCGCTTCCAACCGGGTTCTCAGGCAGATTATTTACCTTGTAAAGGTATGTTTTCTTTTATCGATCAGGTGAGACCATAAAAAATCGGTACCACCGGGATTTTGTATTTAATCGATCAATCCCTCCAGAAACGCAGCTAATTCAGCCTTTGATCTTCCCTGCACCAGTATCTTTTTCTGCGACGACCCTGCCCCTGCAATGATCGATACTGCAGACCGGGGAACGGAAAGTGTCTTTGAGACCAGATCTATAATGGCTTTATTTGCCTTCCCCTCCACCGGGGGCGCTGAAACATGACATGCCAGTGAGTGGCGCCACTCATTGTAGCCTGCCGGAAAAGAGTCTTTTTTTGCACCCGCTGATATGTCCAGAGAGAGAATCGTACCTTCTCCTGTTTCAACAAGTGCGTCACTGAAATTCCCGCTCATTCCCATCATCTGAAGGTGTCGCCCGGCATTAACAACGTCGGATCATCAGTGGCATGCTGCCTTTTCTTCACCTGTATTAACCCTGCCGGGCGGTGCCTGTCGCACAACCGGGTTGTCCCGCGGTTCATATCCAGGCGCTTGCCAATCGATCACCCGGGGACCTATGGATGTGCATGTGCGGCACCATATTTCATACCCTCTTGTCCTATATAACCCCTTCCCGGGAACCATGCAGGGGTGACACGACTGAATTCTCCCTCGCGATACACAATCCTGCCGTTCATTATGACAATTTCGGGAAATACTGCATCCATTCCTTCAAAAGGAGTCCACCCCGCTTTGCTGTGAAGGTCATCGGCACGAACCCTTACCATTTTCTTCGGGTAACATGCAAAATCAGCCCGCATCCCGGGGCTGAATCCCGCCACCGGGATACCGAGAATTTCTGACGGTCTGAATGAAGTCTTTTCGATTAAAGAGGAAAGGCTCACCTTTTTTTTCATGACCTCCCCCATCAGCAGTGGCACCATCGTCTCAACCCCCGGTATCCCTGACGGGGCATCAGGGAATGGAACGGACTTGTCCCGGAGGGTGTGGGGGGCATGATCTGACGCGATTACATCAATCCTGTCCCAGGCGGAGTAGAGCAATTTTCTCTCTTTTTCGCTTCGGACAGGAGGATTTACTTTTAAAAGTGTGTTATCGGGGCTCTGGCGGTCATAGGAGAGGAAGAGGTGATGCGGAGTGGCCTCGGTTGTAGCACCTGTTGCTGCATTCAGTGATTCCTCGGTGCTGAGATGACAGAAATGGAGCCTGCATTCCTGCAGCCCACACGATTTTACGTACCGGACTGCCTGCTCCTCGCCGCCTGGAGATCTTAAAACTGAATGTTCCAGAAGGGTTTGCGGGTGTCCTTCTTTTACCGTTTCAGCATGTATCGTTGCCAGACCACCCAGCGTTCCAATAGTCCGGAACGACCGGGAAAGACAGTCTCCGGATACAGATTCCCCGTAACTCGAGGGAGCTGCAAACACTTCCCCAAACGCCATCGCCCCTGATATCCACAGGGCTTCCAGGTCCGCATCAGGGCTGACCCCGGCATTCACAGAAAAATTACAATACGATTGCTCCATTGCTTCCCTGATCCTGGCTTCAAATGCCCTGGTTGTCGTCAGGGGGGGAATAGTGTTAGGCTGGTCGACAACAAAGGTCACACCTCCGGCAATGGCGCTCATCGAGCCGGTTTTCCAGTCTTCTTTCGCGTTCTGGACCCCCCCTCTCATGTGGGTGTGCATGTCGGATGCACCGGGGATGACGATGTACCTGCTGCAGTCGATCTCACCTGACGAGGGGACGGGAGCACCTGCATGTTTCACTATGCCGTCCTTCATTGCAATATCAACAATTCTTCCGGTTGGATCCCTTACATTCTTTAAAAGAAGGTCACATTGTCTGCCTGACACAATCAATCAGCTCCTATCATCAGGAGAGGGGATAAAATATGCGATTGAAAGGAAGTAATCGCGGTGAACTACCCCGGCCTGAAGATCGGGGACTTCCTGCTCCACCCCCCCGCACGTAAAAAAACACCCATGAAAACTATGTTCACAGGCCTTACTTATGAAAAAAAAGGGGATTTTCATGCCAAAATCTACGACTCATCAGGGTTCTTTTTTATTTTAGGGTGATCAAACCGCCCGACGAGCACGAGAATCGCAGGCATGACAATGATTGCCCCGATAAGGGAAAATCCAACGGTAATTACCGTCACAATTCCAAAGTTGCTGATAATATTGAAACTCGAAATGATCAGCGCAGCAAACCCGAACACTGTTGTCATCCCTGATACTGATATCGCTGTACCGATTTGCGTGACACCATGCCTGATTGCAGGTATGAGGTCCATTCCCTTCTCACGCTCTTCATATACCCGCTCCATGATAAGGATCGTATATTCCGAAGCCACACCTATTGTCATTGAACCAAGCACTGCAGTCATCGGCGTATAATCGATTCCAAGTACATACATGATAAGGCCGTTCCAGCCTACAATCATCATAATCGGGATGACAGGGGTTATTGCCCGTCCGAATTTACGGTATACCAAAAAGAGGAAGATAAATATCAGAACGAACGCGAGGAGCGTCATCTGCGTTTTTCCTTTGGAAATCTCTTCGATAAGGTTGGTGAACATCTCTCCGGTCCCGGTTATGCCGGCCGTCACACCTGCCGGAGGCTCGTTCCATTCCAGGTCCCGTTTAATGTTCTCAAGGTTTGACATCGCCACTTCGTTCTCCATCTCGACCATGGAAAATTCGATGACGGCCTCGGTATTGCCACTGATATACCTCTTTTTGGTATCTTCCGGTATCCTTCCCAGTACCTCCTGCAATTCGTTATTGGTCGCAGGCAGTGTACCGTTATTGTATGATGTCAGGTAGGTGGCAATACTTACCGAACTGATGATCTTGTCATTATGGCTCTCTTCGTACTTCTGGAACTGATCTATCCATCTGATGGTATCGACATTGAGCACATTGTCTCCCCTGACAAATACCGGGAGTCCCGATGTCGACCCCATCGTCCGGCTTACCTTGTTGAGGTTGATAATCGCCGGCATATCGGATGGCACGAAGGTGTCCTCGTTTGTATTGATGATAATCTCGTTATCCATCTGGAACCCGATAACTGCAATAAGGGCACACAGGATGAGGATCGGGACAGGATTTTTCGCCACTCTTTCCGCTACAGTCCCGATAAAATTGTTGTATGCCTCAATTTTATGGCTTTTTGCAGCATCACCCTTACCGGAGCGCTCTCCTGATTTCGGGCGGTATTTAAACAAAACTCCCACCGTCGGGACCGCAATAAGCGCTACGCAGTAGCAGGAGACTACCCCGATCACGCAGACCAGTCCGAAACTCTGGATCATCGGGATTGGCGAGATCATCATCGCTATGAACCCCATCGATGTTGATAACATCGCGTAGAGAACTGAAGGGCCGGATTTTGTCACCGTGGTCTTCACGGCCTCTTCCAGTGATGAATGCCGCGCCTCTTCGTCAAACCTGGCATGGAACTGGATCGCGTAGTCGATACCGATTCCTATGAGGACCGGGAATGCACCGATTGTCACCATGCTGATCTGCATCCCGGTAAACCCGAGAATGCCAAATGTGATGATAAGGCCTGATGCGACGATGACTACCGAGAGAAACCGGTACCGCACGTGGGAAAATAGGAGTCCCACTGCAATGACCATCAGGACCATGGCTGCCATGATGAGTGTCCCCATGGAAGTCCCCATTTCACCGGCCATCTGCTGCTGGAATGCCGCATTCCCGGTCACTACCACACTGACCCCGGGCGGGGGATTCGAGAGGCTTATAATTGATTCAAGGTTATCGACAACAGTCGCCTGCATATCCTGTGAAAGTCCCGGTTCAAGCGTGACCACACTGATGAGCATGAGGTTTGAGGGGACATACCGTTCGAATACTTCGGGGGGTATCCCGTCTCTCAGCTGGCTGACCTCAGCATAAGAGCGGGGAATTACACCGCCATTTCTCTCCCTCATGAGGTCTACGACACTTGTTACCCCGCTCACATATCGCTGGTCTGCCACTTCGTTCTGGAGGCGATCGATATATTCAATCACATCCGGGCTGAGGACATCGTCGCTCTCCACAAGCAGGATGAGGCTGTCGGACTGGAACGTGGAGGTATATTTGTCGAGCAGCATCCCCCGTCCGGTATCTTTATTGAGATAGGTATCAGTCCCGGTTGCCATCGTGATAAACGTCGTTCCGACAAGGGAGATAATGACGATGCCAAGGAGAACGGAGAGAACAACCAAAGGTTTTTTGGTAATCGCCCCGACAAGCATCCCGAATGGTGACCGGATCTTCATAAATTACGTACATTATCTTACTGATAACTGATAAATGATTTGTTGTGAAAAAGACAACACGGTAAAAATGATTCGAATTCAGGATTTCCGGCATGAATTGAAAATTCCCCGGGTCCGGTATCGCGGATAAATGCCGGGATCTGAATTATGTATATGCCGGGAAGCAGGGAGGATCTCTTCAGGACCTTCCCTTATTTTTATTAATTCGTGGGTCCGGCACCTGCAGGAAGAATAGTCCCGGCTGCCGGGTGTCTGATACTGTTTTATTGAAAAATAGTCAGTTCTGTTGACATCATTCCCGTTCTCTCACTATTTCACCGGTCGCCACACCCCCGTTTCCGGCACTCCCGGGGCTGATGCCGATGATCGTTTTGGCCCCCCATAATGCGCCCGGGACCATGCTCCATGATTTTTAAAAACACCCATGACACTATGTTCACAGGCCTTACTTATGAAAAACAAGGGGATTTCCTATGAAAATGTCCCCCTGGCATTTTTATCCTGTATGCTTGTGGCCCGTCGGCTTCATGTCCGTTTTCATGCCAAATATAAGGGCCCGGTAAACCCGGTCCCAGGGCAATCCTATACGCGGGGAGGGACAGGGAGGAAGTGAGAGCCCCTTCCTGTCACAACAATGAATCCAACAGGTTTAATCGATACCAGGATGCCAAAAAAGCCGGTTTTTAGTAACATCACAGGATTTGAGCCAGGCAAAAAAACATTGTATTTTAAAAAATCTGCAGCCGGGAAATGTCTTTTCCCGGCCTGCGCCCACCATCCCGCAGGAGCTGGACCGGTTGATTGTCCTGCAGTACAGGAAAATGGCGGGATCAAAAACAAACATCTTCTTGTATGCTCCATAACCTGATGAGACTATGACTGCCGGCCCGTCACTTGTTACAACGCTTGGATCGCTTCACCTAAAAAACCCGTTCCTGCTCTCATCCGGTCCCCCGACCGCCTCTGCGGAACAGATAAAAAGAGCATTCGGGGCAGGCTGGGGAGGGGCCGTCATCAAGACAATCCGGCCTGACGGGATGGTTATCGAAGACCTTTCACCCCGTTTTTCCACGTTGAAAGGCAGGGATGGAGAACTGCTGGGTTTTGAAAACATCGAACTCCTCAGTAAAAAACCGGTCTCGTACTGGACCTCACAGATCCCTCTCATTAAAGCGGAATATCCCGGGAAAGTCCTCATCGCGAGTATCATGGGGACCCCGGACCCGGAAGAATGGAAGGCCCTTGCACGGCAGGTCGAAGAGGCCGGGGCAGATGCGATCGAAATGAACGTTTCCTGCCCTCACGGGATGCCGGAGCAGGGGGTTGGCGCTGCAATCGGACAGAACCCGGCAATGGTCCGGGAACTGACCCGTGCAGTGACCGGATCGGTGGATATCCCCGTGATCGTGAAACTCACCCCGAACGTGACCGATGTAGTACCGGTCGCCCGCGCAGCACAGGCCGGTGGTGCCAACATGATCTCTGCCATCAATACGATCCAGTGCCTGACAGGCATTGATATCATGTCTTTTGACCCTCTCCCGTCAGTCGGCGGTTTTTCTACCTACGGCGGCTATTCAGGTCCTGCGGTAAAACCTGTGGGATTGCGGTTCGTCTCCCAGATCGCGTCCTCTGTCGATCTGCCGGTAATCGGGATCGGCGGAGTGACCCGGTGGGAGGATGCCGTTGAATACCTCCTCGCCGGTGCCTCGGCAGTGCAGGTATGCACCGCGGTGATGTGGCATGGTACGGGCATTATCCGCGGGATGAACTCGAAACTTGAGGAGTATCTCGCACTGAAAGGTATGGATTCACCTGACTCACTTCGCGGGCTTGCGCTCGATAAGCTGAAAAGCCACCAGTCACTTGACCGGGGTCATTGGGTGACGCCTGCACTTGTTTCTCCGGAAGCCTGCACATCATGCGGCCGCTGCGTGATCGCATGCAGGGACGGGGGATATCATGCCCTTTCCCTGCATGAAGGGACCCTTGTATTAGACAGAACACGCTGTGACGGGTGTTCCCTCTGTTCCCATGTATGCCCCACTGGTGCGATCGTGATGACAGAGGGGATACGGCATGGAAAAGCCGATTCCTGATGTTGATTCACGACCTCCCCCCCACGTGCTGCTTCCGCTCAGTCTCCAGCACCTGATGGCAATGTCCGGGATAACAAAATAGACCTCCACGTAGTATGGATAAATTGTAATATTATTGTCCACAGGTAATAGCGAACATGCTGAAAAAGAGATCAAACAGACGCGAAGATGCGCATATTCAGGGTTTTTGCGTTTTATCCTGATGCGAGGGATGGGATTTGAACCCAAGAACTCCTACGAGAATAGGCCCTGAACCTATCGCCTTTGACCAGGCTCGGCAACCCTCGCACTCCTATCACTTTACATCTGCAGGAAAATAAAGGTGACTAAATACCAACCGATT
>JBFYKV010000074.1:0-2731 GCA_041305745.1 Methanoregulaceae archaeon
CAGAATGGACGAGAAATGAAGAAGTTTCATTTTGGCCTCGATCTTTTTCAGGAAGGCGAGATCCGAGCCTTTACCACCCCATTCGACCGGGACCCCGGCATCGAACTCGTTGTCCCTGGTCACTATCCGTGATATTTCAATATTTTCGCCTGGCACCACCAGAGACAGGATCCAGATCATGGCAGTTGCTCCGACCGGGAGGAAGATAAGAAAATACGGCATCAGGGCCGAGAGCTGGCTCTGCCCCGTCATATTCTCTGCCACCATCATGATGATCACCGCGATAGGGGCAGCCACGAACGCAGTGACATAGACCTCTGCCATGATCTCCATGGTTTTTAAGGCCATCTCAAGCTCCTTTTCGGCGATTTCCCGGTACTGGGCGGAACGGGAAGAGAGAAACGACAGTAAATCCCCGCCGCTCTCGAACATCAGGATCAGGTCGTCAAGCAGTTTTTTCAGCGTCTCTGAAGGGGTTGTCCGGCCAAGGTTGCTCATGGCGGTTATCAGGTCGTCCCCGAAGAACTCCACGTCACGGACGACCATCCCGAACTCCTTTGACACCTCCCCGTAGAGGTCTTCCTGCTCGTATACGCTCCGGATAGTGTTATAGAGGGTGAGCGTGGAGGCAAGGGCCTGCATATACGTAATGGCATAGGGCAGGTCCATGTCGATCCGGGCCTTCCTTCCCCGGGCAGTCAGCCCCGGCTGTAAGTACAGGACAAGGAAGACCATCACGGTGGGAACGGTGATGATCATAATATCCTGGACCCAGAACGGGTAGGGCTTCAGCGCGGTGAAGCGTATCGAGAGAAAGTGAGCAATCACTACCAGGAGAAACGTGCACCCGAGTACAAGGCCGGTCTGTACCAGGATATAACGTGTATACTCTTTGTAGGTCTTTTTCATCCGGGACGCCCGCAGGTCCCGGGAAAATCCCTCACGGTTAAAAATGCCGTCTGCTACGCTTCCAGACACTTCAGTTCCCTTCACCGGCCACTTTTTTTGCTTCCATACCGCTGAACTTGTCTGCCTTGCGCATAAGATGGAAGATCCCGCTCACCTCGGTCGAACGGACAAGCCCTCTCCGTGCCATCATCTCCAGCGTGTGTGCCCGCAGGGAGATCTGTTCATCCACCTCTGTTCCGGTCCATCCCCGTGAGTACGCGATACTGTCAAGGACCCGTGAACGGTTGTAACGCCTCTGGAACGTATCGGTCCGGGGGTTCCACCGGTAGAGATCGTGGGCCCGGATGGAAGAGTCTTCGACTGTAATCTCGTTTAAGGAGAGGCACCGGCGTACCGCCCTTCCCTCCTGGAACTGGAGGAGCTGGACCACAATGAGGTCCAGTGCACCGAACATTGCCCGGGGGACATTGATCGGGGGGTTGACAAGACGGTTGACCGACTCCTCCACGCTCCCGGCATGCAGGGTGGAATAGGTGGTGTGTCCGCTGTTCATGGCCTGGAAAAGGGTCTGGGCCTCCGGTCCCCGCACTTCTCCGACAATGATGTACTCGGGCCTCTGCCGCAGGGATGACCGCAATAATGAAAAGAGGTCGATGTCCCCTTTTCCCGAATGTGCCGAGCTCTCCCGGGTCTTTGTCGGCAGCCAGTTCTTATGAGGGAGCTGGATCTCCCGGGTGTCTTCGAGTGAAACGATTTTTGCACTGAGGGGTATGAAATAGGAGATGGCATTCATTGTGGACGTCTTGCCGCTCGCCGTGCCCCCTACGACGATCATGCTCTTCCGGTTCTCCACTGCAAGCCAGATATAGGCAAGGAGCTCGGGACTATAGGTCCCGTACCGGATCAGGTCCACCGGCGTCATAGGGTCGCTCTTGAACCGCCTGATGGTGAACGAACTTCCTTTCGAAGAGACTACATCGGTATAGGTGATCTGGGCGCGGGAACCATCGGGGAGCGGGGCATCGAGGAGAGGGGAGGAGATCGAGAGCTGCTTATCTGCTTTCTGGGAAAGCTTCAGGACGTACCTGTTCAGCTCCTGGCCGGTAAACAGGATAGAGGTCGGGATCGACCCGTATTCGGTGTGATAGATATACACGGGCGATGTATGACCATTGCAGCTGATGTCCTCGATGTAGCTGTCGTGCATGAGCGGGTCGATCGGTCCGTACCCCTGCAGGTTACGTTCCAGGTAATAATGGAGTACCGAGACGCGGTTGCGGGGAAGGTCCGGGGCAAAATGGCGTGTCGCCCTGACCACATCATCATACGAGAGGCTGATCTCACCTTTTTTCCGGAATGTATCATACACAAGCACGTCGCGGAGGTACGAGTGGATCACCTCCAGGAGAATACGCTCCCGGGTACTGACCGACGGCTCAACAACCCTGTATTGTATATCGAACATTTCATTCTGGACAATCAGGGCATAACAAAGATTTTTCCGGAGCCAGTAACGGTCCAGGGTTTTTTCCGGGGGGACTAACGCAATACCTGTTTTTTCAGGCGGTGCGTCGATTTCGCTCCTTGTCGTTTCGCCCTGATGCCGGGCATTACGTTTTGCAAATCTGTTCAGGGCAGACCTGATACGTAAAGCGGTACCTTTCCGGACACCGGCTGCCTGATTTTCATTCTTATCGCCGTACCCCGCCTTTTCCTTCTGAACTTCACTTCCTGCAGTACGACCTGCAGATTTCCGGAATGGCAATTTCATGGCAAATCCTCCCGCCGATCTTTATCATTATCTTTCCACCCCTTCCCGGGC
>JBFYKV010000075.1:0-4558 GCA_041305745.1 Methanoregulaceae archaeon
AGGACCATTGCAAGAAAAGTGAGGCCAAATACGATCAGGACCTCCACTTTCGGCAGCCTCTCTATCCTTATGTCCTTGCCGGCCAATCGGGTCATCCCGATTTTTTCGAGAAGACGCTGGCCTGTTGCCTTGAATCGCTCAAAAAAAATGTATACAATGCCGAAAAATATCAATACAATGAATGTTATCTGCAAAATAAGATAATATTCCCCTGAAATATCAAGAAATATTATACCCATTGCTACTAGAAAAATTATCGCTAGTTCAAATACTCGTTCATAAAAGAGCATGGTTATCCCTTTGATCATAGCAAGGGAATATTGGGATTTCATGATATCGGCCTTGATTACATCCCCGATTTTTCCCGGTGAAATCCCCCCTATAAAACCCCCTCCTAACACGACGATCCCTGCATCATGGAATGATATGCCGACTCCATATGACCTGCATAAGTACTGCCACCGGTATATCTTCAACAATATGTTGAAATTCGATACAATGAAAGCGAGAATAAAGATGGGGATATTCAATTTCAGGAAAATATCCAGATTTTCAAAAAGTCCTGAAGAGATAATCATGAAAATGAAAAGTGCCACTCCGAACAACGCTAATATGAAATATAGCGTCTTTTTCATTTTCATATGAAAGAATTATCATTGATCATAATCAAACTAACGAAAAAAGAGAGATTCGAGTTCCAATTTTTTTTATCCCCCGGATTTATGGTTTCATCCGGGTGTGGTTCAATGAATTTTATTTATTCATCACTCCCTGATTGACCGGAGGTTCAGCCCGGAGAATCAGCTTATATCCGGTTATTCGAAATAAAAACAAAAATTCCTCCCTGATTACCTGAATACTGAGTGTTTCCCTGTAGCCATTGGAGTGAAGCTCCACTCGGTTCGGTCGCCATTATATCAGAAGTAACAAGATAGAAAATAGTGGTATTCTGATATTTTCGGGAAATTGCCAGGAGTCCCTCAAGATTTGATGCTCCTGCAATAACAGTACCGTCAGTGTTGTTGGAGTAGTAATATTCCAGTGGCATCTGTATATAAACCGGAACGGCAATCACCACATCGCCAGGCTGTGTCGCAGGCTGCAGGTTTTGTGCCAGACCCCGCCAGTCTTCCTTGGAATAGGCGGTATTGTAGGCATACAACTGGGGTACATTAATGACCAGGATTAAAATTATGAACGCATACACGATCCTAGGAGTTTTTGTTATCCTGAAAAAGATTTGATAGGATGAAGCGATGGGAACGAAGTAGAAGGGCAGTAAAAAGAAAAGATGCCGTGGGATTACCGGCATTACATATGAAAGAACATAAGTCGCGGCAAATGAGATTAGGAGGACCAGTATAATCAGCATGAATGAATTTTTCCTGACCATGAAAAGCTGGATAAGTCCGACTGCAAAAAGAATCAAAAATATTATATTCAAATAAATATTAAAACCCGAAAATTGGTTTAGAGTCACTACAACGGTCTGGAAACCCTGGACCCCATAGGTTGGTGCAGACCCAGTTGTCCTGACAAGGAAAAGATGGAGAGTCACAATCAGGAGGGGAAGAATGGCAATCAGAAATACGACAACAGAGAGTATCCATGAGGTGAATGCCTTAAAGTTCCAGCCTTTTTTTGTCCCAACGAAATAGATGGCATACAGGTAGAATATGAGTACCGCTATAAATACATAAAAATGCATCCAGAACGAGAGAGCAGAAAATATTCCGAAAATTACCCAATCCGACCTTTTTTCTGTTCTTAATCCCTTCAGGAAGAAAAGAAGTGCTAATGAGAAGAAAAACAGCATGGGGGTGTATGCCCTGGCATCCTGCGAGTAAAATAAATGAAACGGAGAGAATGCGAGGACTGCCGCTGCAATGATCCCTGCATTCCTGTCGTATATCTCCTTTCCGATGAGATAGAAGAGCGGTATGGTTATTGCTCCTAATATCGCCGGAATGAATCTGAGGGTAAGTTCATTATTTCCAAAATAGAGCATGAAATGCTCAATCCAGTTGAATAAAGGGGGGTTATATTCACCCTGTGCGGTTATGCTCCATATCTCTGCAAGCGAATTATTTGCAAAAGTGTAAGTAGCGGCCTCATCAAGCCATATTGAATTAAAGGTGAGATTATAAAATCTTAAAAAAAAACCGATTATGGTCAGTCCGATCAGCAGTTGAAAATACCGGCTGCTTTTTGCGAGCAGGATAAATTTCTCTCCATATGAAGGACTTCCTTCAATAATGAACCCCTTGTCGAGATCACATACTCCTTCAGGATTATCCTTTATCCGGGCCTTCTTTCCTTTCATTCAACTATTATTTTTTGATTCCGATGATAAACTTTCCGAAAAAGAGGGATCCTGTGATATTTCAGGGCATTTTCGGGGCTTGCCGGATAAAGTCGTCCGGAGTTCACCGGATTATCACGAATATCTTCTGCAACGCGGGAACTACCTCTTCTTTTGAGCCGATAACGACAGAGGACCGTTCGAGCATAAGGTTCACGCGTTCGTGATGGCCGGCCATGCGGAAATCGGTCCTGATTGCGACCACAGGTTTTCCAAGGGCTGATGCATATCCCATCTCCCACGACGTCCCCGAGTCAGCATCCGGACCATCAATAACTGCTACTACTGCATCAGCTTCATGCAGGGCTGCCACATGGCTCTTAAAAATCCGTGCATGTTCATGCATATCCCTGCAATGAGTGTCATCACCGATCTCCTGGGGGAGATAGACATCAAATAGGGCTTCTGTGAGAATTTCGTAGAGCTGGACATTAAACCATTTCTCTGCTTCCGAAAAAAGGGGTGCAGCAAGATAAATCCTGTACTTCGCAAAGCTTGTAACATCAACTGCCGCGAGTTCGGGAAATTTTTTAAGAAATACCCCCCTGTCCCGTATCTTTTCAGGGGTGGTACCGTCTGTACTTCCGAAATATGTCGTATCCACCCCGCAGGTTGGTGATGAATTTACTCCCAGAATACATAAGGGCGGACCACGCTCGCGGATAATTGTTCTTACCTCCTGTTCAAGCGTCGCAAGCAGGGAAAAAAAATCCGGTGTATTCAATCGTTCAAGAAAAGTTCCCGGGGCACGTTCCGTTCCAAGATAGATTGTTTCCGGGCAGGGAAGCGCAACTATCTCAACGTTGAATTTCTGGCAGCGTTCGATTACCCGGGAAAAAACTTCAAGGTCCTTATCACTGGTGATGCCATTCGCACGGAGTTTCGCGTTCAGGACACAGGGGCATATCAGTACATACATTTGATAGAATCTAAACACTCAGAGAAGATAGATGATCCCTCTCTATGCCTACAGGGACAACAGCTGTGACCCGCGGAAATGCACGGTTAAAAGAATGGAGAAATCGGGACTTGTGAAGATTTTAACAAAAATATCACATATTCCACGCAATACGATACTTCTCGACCCGACGTCAGAAAAGGCGCTCTCACCCGCTGATCTCCCGGCGAAGTCTGTTACCGCGCTGGACTGTTCCTGGGACGTTCTTGATACAGGCGCCGTCAGCTCATGGCGGAGACGCAGGGCGCTGCCGTTCCTTGTCGCTGCAAATCCTGTAAATTTCGGACGCCCATGGAAGCTTACCTCAGTTGAAGCGTTTGCAGCGGCGCTGATAATCCTTGGAGAACCCCTTCAGGCCCGCACAATTCTTTCCTCGGTCGGCTGGGGCATCCGTTTCCTTGAATTAAACGAAGAACCCCTCATGCTATACGCGGGTGCAGAGGATAGCAGTGAAATTATCAGGATCCAGAACCAGTACCTCTGAATATCAGGTCTGGTGAAGATCGCTTCACCATCTTTTACAAAGGATATTCACGCTCCCAAAGAAGCAAAAAACAAATTTAAGTCTATTGGGAATTATCAGGGTAAGTATGCTTCAAATGCGCAGAATCAGAAAAATTCATCCGGGAAATTTTTTATTTTTCCTTTCTGTGGAGAATCACAACTGTTCCATTGTCCGCTTCCCCAGGACTCATAACTCCTTCAAATTCTGCGTTCACCTTGTATAGGGAATCTTCAGATAAAAGTGATAGATCTGCCTGTTCCGACCCGTTACACCTTATGCGCTCCAGTATCCCGAGAATCTTCCATGTATCGTCAGGAGCAAAATATGTTACGATGTTCGACCCTTTCACAGCAGCCATATCCATCTGCACAATATCGCAAAAAACCCTGTTATTCTTCAGGATTTTTCCGTCCGGGTCCAGAACAAGAATCCCTTCCCCGATATGCTGCAGCGCCACTTCAACCCAGTTCTCTATATTCTGGCATAATTTCAGGCTATCATTCTCCTTTCTTATAACGGAGATCGTATCCTCGAGCTCACGCAACCGGTCACAGCTCTCTCCTTTCAACTGGTCGGCATCTTTTTTGAGAGTTTCCTTGGCCCGTTTCCATTCAGAAATGTCACGTACCGATTCTATTGCCCCGATGATATTGCCATCGGTGTCAATAAGCGGGGAAGCCTTCCCCCATATATACGCACCTTTCCCGCCATTTAATTCCGGGAGGAAAGCTTC
>JBFYKV010000076.1:0-11414 GCA_041305745.1 Methanoregulaceae archaeon
TATATTTTTGCTTAAATAAAATTTAATTAGTTCAAAATTGCTTTCGTTCATTCAAAAAATGGCTTTTTTATGTATTTTAGCAACGGCCGGAGGGGTGAGGTTCTGGTCTTCCCGGCATGAAGGACCGACCCCAAAAGAGACTGGTGCACAGGTACTGGTCTCCGTATCATAATCACATTTTTTAACCTTTTTCATTCCGGTCTCCCATATCAGGCCAGGATCCCTTTCCGGAGACCAGTGCTGTCACCACCCCGTGGCACCTGCAGGCAGTCCCGACGCAAATACAATCTCTTTCCCGGACATGGTCAAGAAGGTCAGTTATATCCCTCCCCCTTAATGCCCCGAGACCCGGTGCAACCTGCGTGCTCTCAAGAATAAAAGCATCCGGTAGCAGTCGCCGGAGCAGGTCATGTAGCGGAACTGACCGGTCTTCTCCGGTAACCGGGCAGGTGTCGGGTGACGGGCAGTCCGGGAGACAGGGGGAGTCCCTGTTTAAGGAGAGGTATATCGAGGCGCCTCTTGTGTCCAGGACCAGTTCCGCCGGCAATGCAGACAGGATACCCTGTATTCCCTGCCGGAACTCATGAAATCCCCATGCGTTGCACGCCATCCCGGCCACAACATGCACCGGTGCGGTGGGGAAGACAATCTCTGGTTTATATTTCTCAAACGCCCTGAACGCGGCATCAGGGCCCCCCTGTATTACAATGACACTCCCGCCGCTGTCAATTACCGCAGCAGCTGCCGGACACTCCGGATCAGGGTCCACGATCACGACCCGCCTTCCAAGGCAAACCAGGTGCCGGACCGCCCTTTCACCAAAAATACCACCTCCGATAACCAGGTCCACTGAATACCTCACCTCATAAATAAATACAAACTTTATTTTAGTTAGAGCAAATAAACTTTAGTGTAATGAAAGAACGTGGATTGTTCCTCTTCCTCCATCTACTGGCAGTGACGGCAGGAGTGATATAATTCCTATGGCCAGAACAATCCCCATATTCATCGGCATGACCGTTGCCGCTCTCCTGACGGTCGTTCTTTGTACTTTTACCGGCCCTGCCGGTTTTGGGATCCCGTCCATGGCGCCCGGTGCTGCCGATATAATCGGGGGCATCCGCCTGCCCCGGGTCCTTGCTGCATTTTTTGTCGGTGCCAGCCTCGCCGTAGCCGGTGCTTCGATGCAGGCACTCTTCAGAAACCCGATGGCAGATCCCTATATCATCGGCACCTCATCAGGCGGTGCACTGGGTGCGTCTCTTGCAATCGTATTTCTCGGCGGGTTTTTCGTACCGGCCTTTGCATGGATCGGCGCTGTTGCGGCGATCCTTATCGTCTGGTCAATAGCCGGCCGGAAGGGTGTGACCCCCGTTGAGACCCTGCTGCTTACCGGTATTGCGGTCTCATTCTTTTTCTCAGCCATCGTCTCGTTTATCATCGCCATTGCCGGCCAGAATGTTCACCAGATCATCTTCTGGCTCATGGGCGGCTTCTGGAATGCCTCCCCGGCCGATGCTATCCTCTCCGCCTGCATCCTTTTCCCGGCCGGCCTGCTGCTCTTTTTCATGGGCCGGGACCTTAACGCCCTCTCTCTTGGTGAAGAAACAGCCGCCCACCTCGGCATTGATGCCGCACGGGCACGTTGGGTGGTGCTCGGAGGCAGCACCCTGCTCGTTGCCGGTTCTGTCTCGATTGCCGGGTCGATAGGATTCGTCGGCCTTGTCACCCCGCACATTATCCGGATGCTGATGGGGCCGGACAACCGCATCGTGATCCCGGCCTGCATCCTTGGCGGGGGGATATTTCTTGCCCTCTCCGATACCCTCGCCCGCACCTTCTTTTCCGACCTGCCGGTAGGGATTATAACGGCATTTATCGGCGCCCCGTTCTTTATCTGGCTGATATACCAGAGGGGGGCTGCACCATGAATGAACAGCACGGCATTACTACTGATAACCTACACGCCGGTTACGGTATGAACGACATTGTCAAAGCCGTCAGCTGTTCGTTTGTCAAAGGCACATTTACCGGCATCATCGGGCCTAACGGCTCGGGAAAGACCACGCTTCTCAAGGCATTCAGTCGCATAATACCCTCTACCGGTATCCTTGAACTGAATGGAAAAGCAGTCAGGGATTATACCCCTTCCGAACTGGGTATGGAACTCGGTTTTGTCCCGCAGGACGAGGGGCGCCCGTTCTCATACACGGTACTGCAGGTCGTTCTGATGGCCCGTTATGCCCGGACCAGCAGGTTTGCCTCACTTTCGCCTGAAGATTTTGAACGGTGCCACCGTACCCTTGAAGAAACCGGGGTCGCACATCTCTCCGACCGTTCCATCCAGACGCTGAGTGGTGGTGAATGGCAAAGGGTCCTCATTGCCCGTGCACTTGCGCAGGATACCAGGGTGCTCCTGCTGGACGAGCCCACATCGCACCTCGACCTCTCCCACCAGTCTGATATCCTCTCCCTCATGCGCAATCTTGCTTCATCGGGGTCCACCATAATCGGGGTGTTCCACGACCTTAACCTGGCTGCCCTCTATTGCGACCGGCTCGTCATGATCAGGAACGGCCAGATAGTCGCCGACGGGACACCCGCCCGGGTGCTGACACCTGAAAAAATCCGCGAAGTCTACGGGACAGACGTGATCTCATCCATACACCCGGCTACCGGCCGGACCTTTCTTATGCCCCTTTCCACTCCGGGCAGGAGCAGTGCACAGGATAATCCCCTGAACGTAATGGTGGTATCCGGCGGGGGGAGCGGAACTGACCTCCTGCACTTCCTTTCCAGTAAAGGTTACAGCCTTACAGCGGGCATCCTTGCGACCACTGATACTGATTATCTCACGGCAGAAGCACTGAATATTCCATGCATTGCGATCCTGCCCTTCTCACAGATTCCTGCCCGATCGCTTGAAGAATTCCGGGCCCTGCTTTCCCGGGCTGACCGTATTATCCTGTCAGTGCATCCCATCGGAACCGGCAATTTGCCGTATATTCTTACGCTCAGGGAGCTTGATCCGGCCCGGATCATTATCCACCTGCCGGAAGACCATGATTTTTCTTCCTTTGATTTTTCAGATGGAATTGCCACCATTGCACTTTCTGAGCTTCTTAATGCCGGTGCGCTGTGTACCGGCAGTTTCAACGGAATACTCGGGTCCCTGGATACGGCACCCGATAAACCCCGACACCCCCCGGAGTAACCCATGATTACACGACCACTTTTCATCTCGACGTTCTGCTGCATCGACCATCCGCTTGATACCGCCCTTGCGACGCTTGCTTCCCGGACATCGCACGTAGAGATCCTCTCCGACGGCCTACATGACCTCCGTGTGGAGAGCAAACTGTGCAGTGAGTATCCATTCTCGTATTCTGTCCATGCACCGTCAAGCGAAGTCAACATCGCAGCGGTCAGCGAGCGGATAAGGAGCGCTTCGGTAGATGATCTTGGTGACGTGGTCTCAATCTGCAACCGCATCGGTGCAGAACATCTCGTAGTCCACCCCGGCTATTTCCCGTACGAACAGCTGAAAGACCGCTCATTTTCTTCCCTTCTCCATTCACTCGATGACCTTGCCCGGCTCCAGGAGGAGCACGGGGTCAGGGTCTGCATTGAGAATATGGGCGGATGGGAGTGCTGTCATTTCCGCACACCTGCGTTCCTTCCTGAACTTGTCACCCGCGGCCTCGGCTGCACGCTCGATTGCGGCCATGCCCGGCTCAACGGGAACCTCGACGAGTTCCTTGCAGCCGGGAATTTCTGTCACGTTCACCTCCATGACAATGGCGGAACCATCGACGACCATATAGCGTGCGGTGACGGGACGATTGATTTTCCAGGTTTTTGGAAAAAATTCCCGCAGCATGCAACCCTTGTCGTTGAAACAAGGGAAATTGCCGCGGCCGATCGGAGCATCACGTATCTTTCCTCACTCATGAACGGAGAAGAGTAAATGAACTATCTGCACAGAATCCTAAAACTTCACCACCTGGTCATGCTGGCCATGGTGATACTATCAATAAGCTGTATCCTGCCCGCTACAGCGATCACGGTAACTGATGATTCAGGGAACGTGGTATCCCTGAATGCGACCCCCACACGGATTGTCTCCCTGGCCCCCTCGAATACCGAGATCCTTGCTGCACTCGGTCTTCTCGACCACGTTGTGGGGGTTACAGATGTCTGCAACTATCCACCGGAGGTTCACAGCATCACCCGCATCGGGGGGTACTCTGCCATCAGCATCGAGAAAGTGGCCGCCGTGCAGCCGGACCTTGTTATTGCATCCGACATCACCCCCCGGGACACCGTGGATCGTCTCCGGGAACTTGGCCTGACCGTTCTCGTAGTTTCCCCGCGGAGCATCGAACACATGATACGGGATATTCGCATGGTTGGTTCTATCACGGGTACCGGATCCCATGCAGACCAGGTGACCAGAAACCTTACTGATCGCCTCAATGCCGTCCTTTCCTGTACAGGCACGTTAAAACGGCCGACCGTTGCGCAGGTTGTCTGGCATGATCCGCTCTACCTGAGTGGCAATAATACCCTCCAGAACGATGTAATCATACATGCCGGCGGTGTTAATGCATTTGCAGAAAAGAGCGGCTGGTTTACAGTCTCGCTTGAAGAGTTCTTAATAAAGAATCCTGACATAATTATCGTGAGCGGGGGCGGGGGGATGGACTCCTCTGAAAAAGACGTGATCCTGGAGGCATTCATGACCAATCCACAGTACGCATCGCTGTCTGCTGTCAAAAACCACCATGTATACGCGGTGAATGCAGATATTATCAGCCGACCCGCCCCGCGGATTATATATGCAACGGAGCAGGTGGCGCAGCTTATTCATCCGGAGTGTTTCACGCAGGGCACAATGGTTAACCCGATACCAACCACCCCTGTTAAATCTCCGGGATTCTGTGCGGGAAGCGCTGTACTGCTCATCTCCCTGATGATGTTATTTGGAGGGGGAAGGAAAGGTTGATGAAATCAGAAAAAGGATGCGGGCAGGGCCGATCCCGTCCCCACTACCCTATGAAAACCGATCTACAGGGAAGACACGCCTGCACCGGCAGCTGGTCCGTGTCCCGGAAGTGATCATGAAGGTAACTATTCCACGGATCGTGATAGCAGGAACACACAGCGGCTGCGGAAAGACCACCATTGCAAGCGGACTGATGGCGGCACTCACCGGGCTCGGGCTACGGGTACAGCCATTCAAGACAGGACCGGACTTCATCGATCCTTCCCACCATTCTGCGATCTGCGGCAGGATTTCCCGTAACCTAGACCCGTTCATGATGGGAGAGGCCGGAGTCATCCGGACATTTGCCGCTGCATCCAGAGATGCAGATATCGCGGTCATCGAAGGGGCTATGGGCCTTTTCGACGGGATTGACGGAACAGACGTCGCCAGCACCGCCCATGTGGCCCGGATCCTCCGTGCGCCGGTTATCCTTGTGGTGGATGCGGGCGCAGCATCCAGGAGCGTCCATCCAGTAGTCCGGGGATTCCGGGACTTTGATCCCCGCATCCGGATCACGGGTGTCATTTTCAACCGGATAGCGACAAAAAAGCATCGCGAAATGATTGCAACCATGGAACAGGTCCCCGCTCTTGGCTGGGTACATTACCAGCGCGTAAATGAAGTGGAGAGCCGCCACCTCGGCCTCATTATGGCGCATGAGTCGGAGGGAATGAGAGCATACGGCAGGGTTGTTCGTGAATCCTGCGATCCTGATGCGATCCTGGAAGTGGCACGGGGTGCCCCCATGCTGGATCTCCCCCGGATCCATACGATACCCGCAGGAAAAAACCAGGCTGTCATCGGGGTTGCGCGTGATGAAGCATTCTGCTTTTACTACCAGGACATTATTGACCGACTCAGCAGGGCGGGGGCTGAGATCCGGTTCTTCTCGCCGATGCACGATACGTTACCGGAAGTGGATGCCATCTATATCGGCGGAGGATACCCGGAGCTGCATGCCCGGGAACTCGAATGTTCGCGGTGCAGGCATTCCATTCATGACATGGCCGAATCGGGCATGCCAGTGTATGGCGAGTGCGGCGGGCTGATGTACCTGAGCAACTCGATCTCGACCGATCGCGAGTACCGGATGGCAGGGATATTGCCTGCCCGTGCGGAAATGACCGGAAAAATCCAGGCTCTCGGGTACGTAAAAGGGAAGTATTCCGGCAACCCGGGATTATGGGCAGGCGCTGTAGCTCTCCGGGGGCACGAATACCATTACTCGCAGGTAGAGTGCGATTCTGATGCCCGTTTCGCAATTCGCCTCGTGAAGGGGGACGGGATAGCAGATGGGCAGGACGGGCTCACCGAAGGGAACGTCATCGGGGCATATACCCACGCATATTTCAGCGAAGCGTTCTGCCGGCGTTTCGTTTCAGCCGCTGCAGATTTTCGGAGGGACAGGTAGATGAATGCCGATACAGGCATGGCAATATCCCGCCATCCGAACGGGGATTTGACGATACGGCAGATAACAACGCTAAAACCATGGAGCAGGGCCCTATGAGAATGCCGGGAAACGAACAGATAGAATATCAGGATACCTCGCTCGTTGTCCGGTTCCCCGGGCCTCGAAGCGTACTTTCCAATTCGTGGCTGAACGGGGGATTCCGCAAAGATCTGACTGCAGTCTTCAACCACCAGATCTCCCCCGGTGCCTGCGATGCCTGCCATTCGGGCGGGAGTGTGAAGGTATACCTCGAAGAGGTCGCATCTTCCCTGTCGCTTGACCCGGCAACGTCCGTGGGCCTCATTACTCGTGCAGATATGAAAAACAGGGCGGTAGTATCAGAATCGTTTAGGGATCTCACAGTTACCGCGATTGTGACCGCCGGGGTGGATAAAAATGGCACAAGAGCAGGCGATCCTGCCTCTTATTATGAAATTGATGGAAAATTCGAGTCAGTTGGGGGAACAATTAATATTTTGCTGATAATGAATGCCTCGCTTCCTGACTATGCCATAGTACGGGCATTGGTTACCGCCACGGAAGCAAAAACCGTTGCGCTGCAGCAACTGATGGCAGCCAGTGTGTATTCATCAGGAATTGCGACCGGTTCGGGGACTGATATGATTTGTGTAATTACAAATCCGGGGGCAGATATTCATCTCACCGATGCAGGTACCCACTCGAAGCTGGGAGAACTTATCGGCAAATCGATCATAAGGGCTACTACCCTCGCTCTTGCCCTTGAAACGGGTTTATCACCTGAATCGCAGGAAAATATACTCGCACGACTATCCCGTTTCTCCATTTCTGAAGACGATTTCTGGGAAACGGCGGTACAACACTATAGAACAATGAGGTCCAATGACCCATCAAAAGAACGATTTATTCTCAAATTGCGGGAAAATGCAAGGGACCCGGTTCTTGTCGCGCTGGTTGCTGCAGTACTCCACAATATTGACGAAATGGAATGGGGGTTGATATCTGAAATGGCAGCCAAAAAAAGTGCTCGTATAATTATAAGTGGGATTTATCCTTCCTGTGATATTCCCGGGTATTACGAAAAGCAGGGTCCTGCCAGGGAATTGATAATTCTGAGCCTTGTCTTTGCACTCTGTTCACGAATTATTCATGAAGACCCAGAATGATCTCCGGGAACCTCCCCTTGTCCCTGTTCGCTTACATTGTACCTGGTTTTAGGCAGAATATTAGCCCTTCCCATAGTCCCGGCCTGGCATCCATTTTTATTATCAGACCAGGACCAGATTCCGGGACCTGTAACTGCCGGAGCGTTCAATGCTCTGGAGGGTTAAATGGGTTTCATGGGGAGAAGATACAGGTTCGTGTACAATACAGGAGTGAATGCCGCGACTTCGTGACAACAGGGACTCCCGAAAAGAATACCGGGATGATTGAACAGGCAGCCACCATGGGGGGAATCAGGATGACTTTCACACCAGAGGCAGCTGAATTATACCCGTTCCACCCCGCCCCTGAACCTTTCCGCTAATCCGGGGTCCTGCTGAAGAAATTCAACAAACTTTTCGAGCTGCCGGACCGAACCGGTGCTGATATGATGTTCGATCTGGCAGGCATCCCGCTCTGCTGTCACCTCATCGATGCCGATCAGTTCCAGGAACTCCCGGATGACCCGGTGCTTTTCCATAAGGTGCAGGGCCAGTTTTTTCCCTTTTTTTGTGAGTGTAGCCCCTGTATAGCTCTGGTATTGCACCAGCCCTTCCTTCTCCAGTTTCTGGAGCATCTGGGTAACAGAAGGAGCCTTGATATCCATCTCCGTGGCAATGGAGCCAGTATGGGCATGCCCGTCCTTCTGCTCCAGGATATAGATAAGTTCGATGTACTCCTCGATTGTCTTCTTCCTCACCTGCTACCACTCCTGCGTCTCCCGGTCAGGTTCCTGCACCGGAAGGGCATTCTTTTCCCCAAAACCCGCCGCCACCAGGATAGGAAACGCCGGCCCCGTGTTCCATTCATTCCTCCCCACCTTTCGTCGCCGGATCAGGACATATAGTCATATTCCCGGCTCTTTCATTTACCCCGTAACCGGGATTCGAAATCCCGGTCTTGTCCCAGGCCTTCCGCTTACCCTCATCCCGATCCGGGAGGGCTGGTCGTGACCGCATTTCACATTCACACTCCTATAAGGATGAGCCGTAGCAGGGTCCCTGCCAGCAGCGAGACCCCTATCATGATCCCTGTGGCCTTTACAAGGTCACGGATGCCCAGTTCACGGAACAGGACGGCGAACGTGGCAACGCACGGGAAGTAGATAGTAAGCACGGTGATAGCAATCACCAGCTGCTGCGGGGTCATTCCCAGGGGGAGGAGCATCCCCACCGCGAGGTCCTTTCGGAGAAATCCTGCCAGGAGCGCCGTGACGGCATCGGGGGGAAGACCCAGAAGGCCGGATATGACCGGGGCAAGCAGTGCCCCGATCCAGTCCAGGAACCCCACTATGTACAGCACGTTCACCAGGAGAACTCCCAGGAACAGGTAAGGAATCGCCTCCATCAGGAACGCCCTGATGCGCATCCAGGTCTTTTTCGCTATGATCCCCGGCTCCGGGACCCGGTAGGGGGGGATCTCCAGGCAGATCTCGGGGCTGATCCCCTTCATGATCCGGTTCAGCACCAGCCCGGCGGAAAGGTAGACGGTCAGCAGGGTGACGAACACGATAGCGATGTAGCCCATGCCGAATGGACCGAGCACCCCGAAGATCATCGCGGTCTGGGCCATGCAGGGCACCGAGATGCAGACCAGGGTGGCCGCGATGAACCGCTGCTTCCTGGTCTCCAGGTTCCGGGTAGCGAGCACTCCCGGGACATTGCACCCAAGGCCAAGAAAAAGGGGCACGATCCCGTACCCGTGCAGTCCGATCCGGTGGAACACGGTGTCCGAGAGGGTGGAGAGGCGGGGGAGGTACCCGGAGTCCTCCAGCAGCGCCAGCATCAGGTAAAATGCGACGATATACGGGAGCACCATCGCGAGAGGGACGTAGAGCCCGGTGGTGAGGAGCCCCAGGGACTGGACGAAATCGATCTCTCCGTCAAAGAGCTTCCCGATCAGGAGCTCCTGCAGGATGCCCGGCCCAAGCCAGTCGGAAAACCCGGTTATCACGGGCAGGTAGAGATCAAAGAGAGGGTTAAAAATATAGGTGATAAGCCCCTCCCCGATGAACCTGACCATCCAGAAGAGGAGAAGGAGGATCCCGATTGCCATGGGAATTCCGGTGACCGGGCGGATCGATGCCATAGCCAGCCTGTCCGGAAGGGTAGGGTGGCGGTGGCGGACCTGTTGTACTTCTTTTATGATGCTCCCGATCTTCTGCCACTTCTCCTCGTCACGGGGGAGATCAAAGCGGGTGCCAGGCCGGGCGTACCCGATATTGTCCACCAGTTCTTTGATCCCTTCCCCTGAGAGGGCGACGGTTGGGATCACCGGGACTCCCAGCAGGTCTGACAGGACATGGTAATCGATGGATATCCCGGTGGTTTTTGCCTCGTCCCACAGGTTCAGGGCGATGAGAAGTGGTTTTCCGGTCTCAAGCAGCTCGAGGGTGAGGAGCAGGTTCCGCTCAAGGTTTGTGGCGTCGATGACATTGAGGACCACGTCTCCCCCGGAGAGCATATCACATGCCACCTCCTCTGCCTTGCAGGTCGGAGCAAGCGAGTAGGTGCCCGGGGCGTCAATGATCTCGTAAGGCTCTTCCCCGAGGCAGGTCCTTCCGTGGGTATAGTCCACCGTGGTGCCAGGGTAGTTCGAGGAGATCACCCTCGCCCCGGTCAGCCGTGAGAAGACGACGCTCTTTCCTACGTTGGGGTTGCCCATCAGGACAATCTTCTTCATTCAACGGGCTCCACAAGAATCCCCCGGGCCATCCCCCTTCCGATGGTAGTAGCCCTTCCGTCCACCTCGATCACCACCGGACCCCCGAACGGCTGGTCGGCCAGGACCCGGACGATCTTCCCTTCCCGTATCCCCAGGTTCCGCAGCTTTCTCTGGAATTCGTGGCCTCCGGCGAGTTCGACAATCCTGGCAGATTTGTGGCGGGGCAATTCAGATATCGGTATTCCCATGATACTTCCCTGATTATTTAGGCTTACCTAAATATTAGAAGGCAATCGGATATTATACTTATGATCCATGATCAGGCAGGGGGAGGCTTTTTGCATACGGTTACAACCTCTCCTTCCGAAATATGACAGGTGGCAGGGTCATCATCATTAAAAAGTAAAAAGGACGAAATATCATCTCGATCCCCGTTAAGTTAGAGGATATTTCCCGACGAATTTGAAGGACAATTGAAAAAGCAGCTGCCAAGTATCCCGACTTTTTGGTATCCCGGGAGAGCGGGTCCTCAAAGCCCGGAAAAATGATATTTTATGGGTACTGGGCCCACAGCGACTGCATCCGGTCGACCGCTGCCCGTGGAAGAAGGCTATCAGGTTTACCCGGATCCGGATTGGCCGGATCTCTTCCGCTGACCTGGACTCCGTTCATCCCGAACCACTCTTCATCCCACCATCCGCCCGGGAAATTGGTGTTCTGTGCCGTACTTGGGTTATGGACGGTAGGCGGGTTGATCTTGTTCCATTCATCGGTCCACTCGAAGATGAACCCTCCCTGGCAGGTCGCATTATTCTCCATCATGCTGTCGTACCCTTCCTGGTAGGCACTGTTGTGCCAGTGGCGTTCGATGTAGTCCGCGGTGAGGTTGGCATTGTCCGGGAGGAGGACCGGGTCGCCCGAGGAATTCCGGGTGGATGCAGGCGGCCCCCATTCGGTGATCAGGAGCGGTTTTGTACTCGCTGCCGCGAATGTGGTAAAGAGATTGTCAAATGCCGAATTCAGGTTCCCGCGATAGGAATTTATCCCCCATACGTCGAGGTTGGTCAT
>JBFYKV010000077.1:0-8902 GCA_041305745.1 Methanoregulaceae archaeon
TAAGATTTTTATAAGAACCTGAGCACGGTCCCTATCGCATTATGGGGGGCCAGAGCGGCGGGGCATCAGCCCCGGGAGTGCCGGAATTGGGAGTGCGGCAAAAGTGAAATATTGAGAGAACGGGAAGGATGTCAACAGAGCGGATCTTTTTAAAAAAAAGAATTGGGACCGTGCGTACTCATACAAACGAATAGCACTGCCACGGCCCTGTAAACCGTATCGCAAGCCCTGAATCATTCTCCAGGGACTCCAGGGCATCTCCCAGCCCTGCATATTTTTCATCGCTGACAAGACACGAATAGTTCAGGAGCATCCTCTCATCGCCATCACCGGTTTTTTTGACGGTCCCCACTTTAATATCATCGCAGAATGAGGCTATCCGGCGGTGGCAGTCTCCCTCAATCCGCTTCAGTTCCAACTCAATCTCCTTTTTGAGTTCCTGCTCCATCTTCAGCCGGTTCATGTATACCGTCCCCCGGCTGCTGCCCTCCATCCCTTCCTGCAGGGCTTTAAGCCGGGCGCTGGAAGCGGTGACTCTCTTCACGATCTCCGGCACCCGGTACAGTACCTGGACTCCGTACTCCTTCCTGCCCCGGACTTTTTCCATTTTTTCCAGCAAGCCATCGTATTCACCGGCAATCCATTCGAGCAGGACATCTTCGGCTGATCGTCTTTCTTCAGGTGCAATTATCATATCGAAACACAACGGAACGACGGTACCGCATGCTTCAGCCACGCCCTCCTGCACATTCTGGTGGGCGAGCACCCACTCCTTCATTACACTCTCATTATCACTCCGGTACGGGGTGAGCGGGCAGCGGTGGACAACGGCCGAGACATCCCGGAAGGGGACAGCATACACCATCTGCCCGTCAATGCCGGTGAGCCTGGTATCGCCAGGCAGTGTACCGGCGACAATGCCGTACACGTAAAGCCCGGGAGGTCCATGGTCCCGGATGCCCGGGGCATCTTCTGCCGGGGCGTCCGGTTGGTTTACTACACGGCTGGTCCGGGCAACCGGCATGGTACCGAAGGTTTTAGACTGCGGAGCCGGGAGTGTGGTGTGTGGGGCGGGCTCCGTGTGAGGGGTCCGGATAGTCTTCTCAAGCATCCCGTACACAGCCTGCTGAAGCACGGGGAGCGACTCATCCCGTGTCAGCCTGGCAAGTATCTCCCCGGTCTCGTGGAGAATATCCGCGGTATCTTCCGCCAGGATCTCCCGCAGGACTGCGGTCAGTTTCTCTTTCTGCTGCTCGTTCATGATCCCGTCATTCTCTCTTTCATTAATGTGCTGCAATTGTTTCTTCCCACCGCGCCGGATTGATCATCTTTTCCAGCGTATCATCAACGATAGAGTCAAGGTCCTGCCGGATCCCCCGTACCGTCTCTGATATTCCCTGCTCCTCTTTGATCTCTTCGATTGCACACCGTAGATCGTACAGGGCGTTTCCCAACCGCTCGATCTCTTCATCGTTTAAGAGCCCGGACTCCATCCGTTTCAGCGCCTGGAGCCGCATTGCGTCTTCGATAACCTCAACGAGTGCAACAACAAGCCCAAGCACACCCTGTTTGAGGTTGTCCTCGTCGATATCAAGCATTCTCCTTCTCCAGCATTATCTCCAGCACCCCGTTCTGGTACCGCTTTTTCCCGATCCTTACCGGACAGGGAACCGGGATCTCTTTCCGGTATTCCCTCCCTTTGTCAGAGGCAGAGATGATAAGGGTTTTTTTACCGAGGGTGACCTCGATCCTGTCCTCACTCATCCCCGGCATCTCGGCGATGACTTCGATGTAGTCCCCCTCATCAAAGAGGTCAATCTCCGGTTCGATGACCTTCTTCTCAGGCTTTTGCCTGCGCTCACCCCATGCTCCTTTCTGCCGTTTTCCTGGTGTGTCCTGTGCAAGGGTCCGGACGCGGATCCCATACGAGATCTTTGGTTCAGGAGATTCCCCCTCCTCGATCCTTTTATTGATCTCTGCCTCCCGCTCCTTGATCCTGCTGTCAAGCTCCGGGTTCTTCTTGCGAAGGTTCCGGACCAGTCCTCCCATTCCCGGCAGAACACTGTCCACAACTCCCTCAACAATGCTCTCGTCCTCTTCAGGTTCCGTTTCCATCTTCTTCTTATCGTTTTTCATTGCGATCTCCCCCTTTCCTTACCTTTACTTCAATAATCCCGTGGTTAAATGTTACCAGAACCGGGAACTCGTGCGGAAGTTCCACTCCCGGCAGCTCCACCGTAATATACACTGCATCCTCATCTTCCGTCACCTCGGTCCGTCCGGAGGTTCCCGGGCATTCGTTGTTCAGCCACCATGAAAACAGGACATTCCCGCCGCTCAGCGGATCGATACCCGATTCCCGGAACAGAACAACCGGGCGCTTCAGGTGGCGGATCGATGCGGGTATGATAACCTCCTGCAACCGGTACAGCACCTCGTAATGCGTGGAACCGGTGGCCCTGCTCAGTTCATCAAGATTTGCATAACCCCTGACAGCGAGCTCTAGCAGGAGTGCCCTGCTCATTTCATCAAGCTGGCTGAAAAAACCACCGGGACCGGAATGATGCACGGGTAGGAGGCTTAGGATTCTCCCGCATTCACGGTAGTGCTTCAAAACAGTCTCACGGAACCGTGGGTCCTCCGCGGTGGGGAGAGCAGGCAGGGACCCGGGCGCAGGGTCTCTTCCGGCCTGCCCGTCTTCATTGAGGTCTCCCCCGGAATTATCACCGGCACAATCTCTCCTCCCTGGTAACGTTGCCCCGTCATCACCGTCAGGGTAAAACGGCAGGAATGTGTCAGGGTTGCGTTCCCGGTGTCGGGGCATTCAGACCCCTCCCTTAAGCCGGAGCTTCAGATAGAGCGCCTTCTTACTGTTGACCGTTGCAACCCCGATTTCGGTCTTTTCAGTCTGCATGCCCGGCACCCGGAGGTCGATCGGGTTCACCTCATCTGTCTTGTCAGGTTCTGATACGCTGATGTCAGCGTCCCGTATAATGTTAAGGATCGGTTTTTTCTTGTGCTTACTCATGGGCAGATACCCCCGGATTGATTGAAAGGAAATCAGGCATGCTCTGAAGGAGATGTGCGTACCGGAGCAGGTGGCCAAGCCCCTTCATTTCAAACGGAAAGAGCGGCATCTCAATTACGGCAAGGCCCGGGGCAAACTGCTCCCTGATAGCGGCGAGGTACTTCATCTGCACCGCCCTCCGGGACATGCAGAACGGGCAGTCACTCTTCGGCACGATGCCGTTCACCACCATGCGCCGGACCGGTACTCCGAGTTCGTCCAGCGTTGCTTTCAACCGGATTGTCTGGTTGAGCGCGAGCGCCTCGGGAATGATAACGGGCACGAACTCTGTACGTGCCGGATCTGAAAGGAGCATGTGCATGTACAGCGCAGTCTCTCTCAGGTCAGACAGCACCTCATCTATTGAAACGGTTTCCGTCTCCCTGTCAAATACTGTTTTAATGGTCGCAAGAATACCCTCAACCCTCTTGTGGATTATGCTCATGGCATCAGCATATTTTTGAATAGTATCCGGAAGAGAGAGAAGACGGAGCGTGTGCCCGGTCGGTGCAGTATCCCAGACAAGGTAATCATACCCTTTTCCCATGAAAGTAAGGACTTCGCCGAGCGCAAAGATCTCGTCAAAACCAGGTGCGACATCGTCGGGGATATCAGAGAGGATCTCACGATCTACCGGGACAATAGTTGCGAGTGCGTCTACAATGATCCCGCCGTACATTGCTTTGTATTTTTCAATTGACTGCCGGACATCAAGTTCAATGGCAAAGATTCCTTTGACCGGTTCATTAATCGTCCCGCCAATCCGGGTCTCGAAGATGTCTGACAGCGAGGGGGCGGGATCGCTTGAGATGATGAGGACGCTCCTGCCTGCCTGGGCGAGAAGGACTGCTGTCGCTGCCGCAACCGTTGTCTTGCCAACACCGCCCTTCCCGCCGAAGAGGAGGAGTTTTGTCCGGCTTTTTAAGCACTCCTGAATCCGGGGGGAGAGGAGCAGCTCGTCCCTGCCGCTGTTCTTCCGGCTGGATAGTTTTTTTCTCCGCATATCGCCTTTCCTTCTTTTGCGAGAATGATTCCGCTTTTCTGGTGCTCGTGTTATCCAGGAGACCAAAGGATCCCCTTTACTGCCCCTTTCCACTGATTACCGGCGTTGTGGGGGCGTCACGGTTCACCGCAGAGGTATCCCTCATCCCGGAGAGAGGAATATCCTGCTCCGGAAACGGGAGGCCCCGCTGAAGCATCCCGCATGTGATGGCGTCAATGACCACCCGGGCATCGGGCGGGTGCAGGGAAATGACCCTGCCACCGGCCTGGAGCAGGTGGAGATACCGGTTCTCCCTGCCGGCCAGGGTGCGGACATCCTCAACCATGAAACCTTTCAACTGGTGAAATTCAGACCAGAACAGGGTTCCGGGAGGATCCCTGCGGTGGAGCAGTATTCTCCGGTCCGTTACATACAGCGTCCCACGCTGCCAGTTCTTCAGGATCCCTTCTTCATGCCAGCAGGAGCATGCGGTTTTCAGCACAGGTGTTTCGTCAGACAGGATCTGGCGCTCTTCTGCCTGCCTCCGGCGCTCATCTTCAGCAGCAGCAGCCCGGATCGCCTTGTCCCAGTCAGCCCAGATCCCGTACTGGATCATGGTGTCGACGCTTGCGAGCAGTGCGTTCAGCTTCAGACCAATGAGTGGTATTCCGGAGACGGATATGATGACATCGGCATGGAGGACGACCCCTTTGTCCAGCACCCGGTCAAGAAGGTCAACGAGGGTCACCTCTCTGTCCCGGGTCGCCTCCATCATCCTTCAGCCTCACCGGTAATCCTGGATCTTCTTAATGCCGCCGGGCCTGTTCAGCATCGTCTTGGCACTCACCCAGCCGCACCACGGGCAGCAGTCGTTGAGCAGTTCAGAATGGGGGACTTTCCTGGCGCATTGCGGGCACACATCCTGGTCTTCCTGCACCCGCTCCCATGCCGCGGTATTGAGGTTTGTGCCGGACGGGAACTCAAGCCCGTACTTTGCCGCGGTCTCAAACGATGCGAGTGCAGCCCGGATTTTAATGCCTAAGAGCTCGACCCCCGCAACCGAGACGCAGATGTCGGCGTTTATAACAAGCCCTTTATCGAGAATCCGCTCTACGACATCGAGGAGTGTTGACGATTCATCCCTGGTAGCCTGCAGCGCCATTTATCCCTCCTGCTTCCGGCCGGATGGCCGTCTCTCCCTTGCACCGGAACGTTCCGGCAGCCTGAATTCTTCAGGAGAGGTGCCAGGTAAGATGCCTTCCCTTGTCGTCATGCTCTCCTATTCCTTCTCGAAAATGAGCTCGAGGATACCATTGGTATAATGCGCTTTCGGGGAGCTTTTCACGGCGGAACCGAGATCAACTTCTTTGAAATATTTCCGTTCGCCCTTTCCGCCCCGGATGGTGAGCGTGGTACCCTTGACCGTATGTTTAATATCGCTCTCGTCCACGCCAGGGAGTTCGATGACGACCTGCACCTGTTTCTCTTCATCGAAGATGTCAACAATCGGTTCACGGGAATTATCATGGGGTCTCCTGCCGAACGTATCGATCTTCGGCATTCCGTCGCCGCCGAGTTTCACTGATATTCCATACATTCCTTTCAGGTTCCGGGCTTTGTCAAAGGAGATCTCGCCGGTTTTGTTCATCTCGGTCTTTCCCTCCTCGACCATTGTTGCGATATCTTTCGTAAAATTTCCCAGTTCTGAAAGGAGTCCGCCGAAACTTAATCCAAAGTCGAGGACCGGTTCTTTGCGTGTTCTCTTTTCTTTCGTCATGATTCACCTTTGCGGATTTGCAAGAGATTAGAACTCGTCTGCTGCCACAATATCGCACCGCTTTCGCATTCCTACCCGTTTGAATATCCGGATGCTGCCGTCATCATTAAGCAGGACTTCATAGATACCAAGAAGGTCCATGGAGTCAGGGATCGCTTCTCGCTCTACGAGCTCCAGGGTAACCGTATAGGCATGTGTTTCATCGTCCAGCTCAAAACCAACGATAGTACTGAATGGCAATGAAGTAAGGTCAGTCATTTCCCGTTTTACATTCTCCAGTACCTGCTTCATTCCCGGCTTACCTGTCGTTCCCGGCTTACCTGTCGTTCCCGGCTTACCTGCCGTTCCCGTTACCTGCACCTGTTTTGCCATTATTTACCCCCTTTTACCATATCCAGACGATCGCGGAGCCGTTTCATGGTTGCGCGGTATTCATCTTCGGCGAGATCGCCCCGCTCGAACTGCATCTGTGTTTCAAAGACCCGGTTCCGGATCGCTTTTTCAGAATTCAGCTGTTCCCCATCTGCCTTATCAGCGATTGCATGGAGTACCTCAAATCCGATATCAACCGGTAATTTGAGCAGATCGTCGACGATGAGTACCATCATTACCTCCGTATCCTCACGTTGACGAAGTTGAACGGCGGTGCATTGACATACTTCATGAGCAGCTTGTCACCATACTCCTGTTCGAGGGTGTTGACAAGGGTGTCAAAGTCAGGCTCCCGGGTTTTGTCCACAAGGAATGCGGCGTTTAAGATCATCTCGTCGGAAAGATTTTTGTTCAGTCTGCTGTCAGCCGAGAGCTCGCCCAAGCGGGAATATATATCAGAGGCTATCTTATCCCCACGCTTGTTGAGTTCCTGTGCAACCTTTGTTCCGAGGTCAAGGCGCATTTTATACGTCTTTTCCGGAGGTCTTCCCTTGATCTGCTGTTTCATGGCCCGGATCTTCACATTCGAGCCGGCAATCTCTTTTATTGTTGAATCGATCTTCCAGGTGACCTTCAGCCCGAGCTCGGTCTTTCCTGAGAGTTTTTTGAAAATTTCTTTCATTTTTGGCAGGTTCCGGGACAGGAACGTCTTGATATCCCCTTCGGTTGTCGTCTGACCGAAACTCATCGGGATCAGGCAGTAGTCCTGCAGGATCTTCTCGAGGACCGCCTGGTGGGCAATCCCGTAGTCAAGGACTTCATACGTCTTTGATACCGAATCCGATACCACTGCAGCGATATCACGGTAATGGATAGTGTATACGTCTTTTCCCTCGATGCCGACAGGGCCGAAGTTGCATTCTTTACGTGTGGGTATTATGCCGTACACATACCGCCACCGCTGCAGGGGTCTTGCATCAGTACGAGAGATCGATTTCATGGTACCCCCTCTTCGCCGGTGATAACTTCTTCTCCGGGGCCGCCCGGGAAGCATGCTCCGGTTCTTTATGAGACTCCTCCCGCCGGACTGACTGGATGAGCGTGGTCGCCTCTTTCTTTTTGAGGATCCTGGTCCGTGCCTTGTTGATTGCCCGGGAGTGTTTCTTTAACCGGCTCCTCTCCTTCTGCACGATCGCGTTCCGCTCTGATTCGCTCAACAGGGTCCCTTCCGGCGTCCCCTGCCTCTCAACAATTTCTCTCCGGAGCTCGTCCTCTATCATGATGGTCCGGCAGGGGACTTTTTTAGTCCGTGAGACTTCAAGGCTGGATTTTATATCACGTGTTGTTTTCATGCAATCACCCGGTAAAACGGCAGATCCATTCCCGGATACAGATAATTATTTTCGGCATCTCTGCGGGACCTTTGGCGTACCCGTCAGGACGCCACGAGATCGGCGAGCAGGTCCCGGACAATGCCGGCGGGGTCTATGGCTCCTGTATCACCCTTTCCGATCTTTGGTGAAAGGACGTCGATGCAGGTCTGTTCAAACCAGTCATCGTCACCTTCCTCGTAGACGCGGGCGATTGCCACGCTCGCCCTGAGCGTCGGGCTGAACTCGCAGACCTCTGCATCCCGGAGTTTCGTGACGAGTGTGACAATTTTCCTGGCGACATCGTATGAGACACCGGATTTTGCCTGCGTAATGGCAATCTCGGTTTCTTTATCGTAATGACCTAGTGGAAGCGTGATCATGCGGTCCATCAGGGCGTCCTGAGACCGGAACACGCCGGCATATTCCTCCGGGTTGCTGGTGAATATCGCGGAAAAGTCAGGGTGAACCTTGATATAGTTCCCATTATCGGAAGAACTGGGCAGTTCGAGCATCCGCTCTTCCAGTACCGAGAGGAATATGTTGTTGGCTTCAGGACGGGAACGGGTAAACTCGTTATAGATCAGGGTGAACCCGTGCTTGCATGCAGTCGTCAGCCGGTCGTCCAGCCACGTCTTGGTCATTGATTCATCAGACTTATAGACGCGTGATACGAACCGGTCCACCACTTTTCTCTTGCGATAGCCTGACTCACTCCCGACAAGCGAAGACGTGCTGAACTCTTCATCCCCGTTGATCAGCACCACTGGTCTTCCGAGGAGGTATGCAATATGAAATGCCAGGGTCGTCTTCCCGCACCCGGTTGGACCTGAGAGATGAAGGGGAAATCCCATTTTAAGATAACGCATCCCCCGGGTCGTGATATCGTTGATATACGGCGTTTCAACAAATGTTTCCTGAGGTTTTGGATTGATTACGGTAACAAAATCCATGCCAGACACCTTTTCCCGTCTTTCCTGCTCTCCTGATCCGTCTCCGTGACGTCCCGCTGCCAGTGATAACGCTGGTATGCATCACCCGGCTCTTCTTATGCCGGAAAGTAAGTGCTCTCTTCCTTCCGGATTTTCCCCTGTTCGAGGAGTTCCTTTGCAGGCTTGATCAGTTTTCGCCACTCGATCCCGATCTTCCTGCCGGCGTTTGCAAGGGAGATTCCCCCGGGAGAGTCGTTGACCACGGTAAGGATCTCCCCTTTTATTCCGGTCTCGCGGCCATGAGCAGGTTTCGCGGTCTCTTTCCGGGCTTTCTTTATTGTTGCCGGTCTTGCTGCCGCCGTTTCATTCTGGGAATGGGCCTGCCAGATCTCATGCGCCTCT
>JBFYKV010000078.1:0-5809 GCA_041305745.1 Methanoregulaceae archaeon
TGACATGAATTCCTGCATTAATTCATGGGCTGTCTCCATGTCGCCGCTCTCAACCGCCGCACGGATTGCCGAGACATCGTAACCCTTTTCCTCGAGCTTGTCAAGCGCTCCCGCCATACGATCTCCACCAGCATGCCCGTTCTGGGTACCGGTGAAGGCTGCTACAGCGGGAACTGCCAGCAGCGCACACATACAGAGGAATGCCGCTATTCCGATTACTATTCCTGTTTTTTTCATTCTGGTTTCATCCTTTGTTTTCCTGTTCAGGAAGCTGTTCCGCTTCCATGTAAAGTAAGTTTTACATATTGTTATATATACTTTTTTATTAGCTTTAAAATAATTACAAAATATATCCAACCATTAACAATAAAAATGATTGTGCCCTCTCCCGGATTACACCTGGCATTCGATGAAAACCAGAAAAATCCATGATCTCTTTCATGACAGTTCCTGTTACCCTCACCGGAACATGGTTGTCGGGATGACCTTTTTCTTCAAAAGAGAAAAAAATCCTTTTTTTACCATTATAACATATCTCGGATATCCCGCCCTGAAAATTCCGGAGAAGAAAATGAAAAAAATGAAAGAATTAAGCGAGTGCGATCGCCCCCGTGAAAAGATTGCGGCCAAAGGCGCGGAAGCCCTCAGCGATCAGGAACTGGTCGCAGCAATTCTCGGACGAGGAACGCGAAACAATGATATCTTCTCTGTTTCAAGGGAAATTACCCGCTATTTTTCAGAACACCCGCGTGATATCTCATTTGAGGGACTCTCTTCCCTGCCCGGGGTCGGACGCGTAAAGGCAACCCAGATCCTTGCATCTCTTGAATTTTCCAGGCGCATGAATCCACCGGTTCTGGTAAGAAGAAAGATTACCCGGCCCGAAGACGTGCTCCCGCTTGTATCCGGCATCATCGGAAAGAGGCAGGAGCATTTCATCTGCGTCACACTCAATGGTGCCCACGAACTGATAGAGAGCCGTGTTATCACGGTGGGGCTTCTCAACCACAGCCTGGTCCATCCACGGGAGGTATTTGCCGATGCTATTACCGACCGGGCCGCTGCCGTCATCTGTGTGCACAACCACCCGTCAGGGACTCTTGAACCGAGTAACGAAGACGTGAGCATCACCCGCCAGCTGGCCGATGCCGGACAACTCCTCGGTATCCGCGTCCTTGATCATCTCATTGTAACAGAAAACGGATTTTTAAGTCTCAAAGAAAGAGGGGTTTTGTAAATCAGGCCTCATCCACAAGGGTTTTCCCGAGTGTAAAACCCTTCTGGTACGCCTGCTGGAGGAGGTCGGGCCTGCCTCCAATATCCCTGATAGTGTCCATGTCATTTATCAGAAGGTCATCAAAGTATTTCACATCGATAATCTGGAAAAATGCCTTCACCGTCAGCTTTGCCCCGTCAAAGACATAGGGTACCTTCATGCCGGAAATACCGATATAAAGACCTCTCCGGTGTTTAATCTTCTCTTCCGGGATAAGCGACTTTTTCCGCACGTACTTTGCCATGAAATAGACCTGGAACCGGTCCATGAATGACTTGAGCGTCCCGGGAATCCCCATGGTCATGACCGGCGTCGCGATAATAAGGCTGTCTAACTCCTTAAATTTTTTATACATCTCCTGCATGTCATCTTTCATGGCACAGGTCTCGTGGTCGACACAGAAAAAAATCTCCCGGCAGGCCCTGAATTCAAGGGTTGTAACCTCAATCTTCTCCACCTCGCAACCGGCGTCCTTTGCACCCTGAAGTGCCCTCCCGAGGAGCTGTGCGGTATTCCCCTTTGTCAGGGGACTGCCCAGCACCCCGATAACCTTTGGCCCCATACAGACATGTACGGCCAATATATGCTTATAGTTTTTCGTGGAAATAAACTTAAATTATTACAAATTTTGGCATTTTAACCGTTTTTCTTATATTTATGGAATCTTTGGGATGGAACAAACACAAGTGATATATAATTTCTATTCCCATAGAACAAATTGGTGATTTAACTGACCGAAAAAGTAGCGAAAGCCGGACAGAAAGTTGGCCCGGGCAAGTATATCTGCCTTGACTGTGGAAAGGAGTATGAACTGGATGCTGTCGAACAGGATCTCAGGAAATGCCCGCAGTGTGCATGCGAAGAATACCAGTGCTTCCCGATGACACACATCAGGCCGGATATCAAGACGCCGGAAGATGCAAAACACCCGCCAAAACGCGGAAAGAGTAACCAGTAATACGATTTAGTTTTCTATTGTTCAGTTGTGGAATTGCAATCAGAATATTCTGATATGAAAAAGTTCCCACAACTTTTTCACCAATCAGAAGAAGGCGAATGTCTTTCAGCGGAATTTGAGGTGTAAATATGGTTAATGTGTCAAAAGAAGGCCAGGTTTACGAATGTGAGATTTGCGGAAATGTAGTTGTTGTGAAGGTTGTCGGAGGCGGCGAGCTTGTCTGCTGCGGCCAGCCCATGAACCTTACCAAGGGGTGAACAGGATATGACGACAAACGAGAAAGATCTTGAGAGAATGATTGGAAAAGTCCCGAAGTTCTTCCGGGAACTTGCAAAGAATGACCCCCAGATGTACGATATGGTAATGAAACTTGAAGGCCATATCTGGGACGACGGGGCGCTTACCAGGCAGACAAAGAAACTGATTGCAATAGCCATCGCCGCGTCGCTGCGGGACCAGCACGCGGTCCATGCACAGCTCATGGGGGCGGCAAACCTCGGAATTACAAAGAAAGAGGTAGAAGAAGCGCTGCGTGTTGCATTCCTCCTCGCGGGCATGCCTGCATACGTATACGGGAAAACCCAGCTCGATGAAGTAATGAAGGACTGATTGCAGATGTGCGGAGATTTCAATTCAATGCCAATCATTGGTGAGCCGGCACCTGAATTCGAGGCGCTGACCACCAGTGGCGTAATCAAGCTGTCGGATTTAAAGGGGAAGTGGGTAGTGCTCTTCTCGCACCCGGCGGATTTTACACCGGTATGCACCACTGAATTCATGGCATTTTCCGCGGTTGCAGACGAATTAAAGAGCCTGAACGTTCATTTACTGGGTCTCTCTATCGACAGTGTCCATTCCCACCTCGCCTGGATACGCAATGTCAGGGAGAAGATGGGCGTCGATATTCCCTTCCCGATCATTGCCGATCTTGATATGAATGTCGCAAAGAAATATGGGATGATCCACCCGGGACAGAGCAACACCGCGACCATCAGGACGGTATTCTTCATTGACGACAAGGGTATTATGAGGGCGATGATCTATTACCCGCTCTCAAACGGGAGGTATATCCCCGAGATTATACGTCTTATCAAGGCCCTCCAGACCTCCGATAAATTCGGTGTCGCCACCCCTGCCAACTGGCAGCCCGGTGACAAGGTGGTCGTTCCGGCACCGAAGAACAAAGCCGAGATGGAAAAACGGCTTTCAGAAGGGTATGAATGCAAGGACTGGTACCTCTGCTTTAAAAAGCTCTGATTCTTCTAACCGGTCAGGACCATACCTTTTTTTATTTTTTTCAGCCTGCACGGAAAGGCGACCAGATCACCCGGGCGCTCATAAAGGGATGATCTCACACGGGTGTGGGACCCCGACAGAGAGAGACCCATTAGACTGTGCAGACTGCATAAATGAGAAAGATAGCCCCTGTATACCAGCCCTTTCAACTCTGATTGCAGGACCTCTCTTCGATCCTTATGAACGGCTTAAAAACAACATTTTTTAATCTTTAAGGCATAATTCGTCTCACATGGTGATTAAGGTCCTTGCCTTTGCAGGGAGCCCGCGGCGTCATGGCAATTCGGAAACGCTCCTTGACTGGGTCCTGGATGCAATGCGAACCGAAACCGGTGTCGCCATCGAAAAAATCCCCCTCGACGAGGCGGATGTGAATCCCTGCAGGGGTTGCAATGCCTGCGAGGTCTTGAACAAGTGTGTCCAGCGTGACGGCATGGATGGCTTGCATGACAAAATCATTGATGCAGATATTATCGTCCTTGCCGCACCCATTTACTGCATGGGCATCTGCTCGCAGGCAAAGGCCCTTATCGACCGTTTCCAGGTCTTCCGTTCAAGAAAGTATGTCCTCAGACTACCTGTGGTTCCCCCGGAACGTATTGGTAAAAGGCTTGGCGTTTTTCTTTCAACCGCCGGCCAGAACTGGGACCATGTCTTTGACGGGGCAGTACCTTCTGTCAAGTGTTTTTACCACCTAATAGATGTAAAAGACAGGGATATCTATTATCTGATGATAAACGGAGTGGATGAAAAAGGGGCAATTAATGCGCATCCTACCGCCCGTAACGATGCGGAACGGCTGGCAGATGAAGTCATACGGGAGATCAAACAGCGGCTGGGTGGGTGAAAACAATGGCCATAGAGGTCCTTGGGCTTTCAGGAAGCCCACATCGTCACGGGAACACTGAAACACTCCTTGATGCGTTTTTAGATGGTGCCCGTTCTGCAGGGGGAGACGTAAATAAAGTCATCCTCAAGGAGCTTGACTACACACCGTGCAGGGGGTGCAATGCCTGCCACAAGACAGGGGAGTGTATTGTAAAAGACGACGCTATCACGCTCTTCGACCGGATTTTTACCTCAGACTGCCTTGCGGTTGCATCCCCGATATACAGCATGGGGATTACCGCAGAGCTGAAAGGGCTCATTGACCGTGCACAGTTCATCTGGTCCCGGAAATTTATTTTAAAGACACTTTACTTTCAGAATGAGCATATCAGGGCACATAAAGGGATTTTTATTTCCACTGCCGGACTGTCATGGGACAATGTCTTTGATGGAGCGTTCCCCGCGATAACGGCATTTTTCAACACCGTCGGATTTGAGTACTATGACAATATCATTGCACACGAAATGGACCGGTACAAGGGCATTCACGGTCACCCGACGGCCCTGAAAGAGGCATTTGAAAAAGGGGTCCGGGTTGTTTCAGAGATTGAGAAAATTCATTCTTCCTGATGTTGCAGGTGATTCCGGCACTATTTTTCGTCCCCAAACGATAGAACAGGGATATGGACCCTGCTCTCACCCGCACACCGGCCGACCCGTTCGGTTACCCTTGACAGCATACCCCCGGTGGTGATAATGAGGGTATCTTCGCCCAGATACGCTTTTAATATGCACTTGTCGATCACCCCGTAGGTAAAAGTCAGGACAATCCCTTCTTTTTCGGCAAACATCTTCGCACGTGTCCCCATTGCGCCAACATGCCGGATCGTCCCCCCGATTAAGCTCTTTTTTAAGAGTTCAACATCGACTGAGTCGGGGTTACAGAGATAAATCCTCCCCGGGCGGCTGCTCCCGCGGGCCTTCCCAAACGCACGCTCAACCTGGCCGACCATTTCAAGAATACCTTCCGGCGGCTTATTTTCTTCAAGTATGCCCCGTGCAACAAGCTCCATATAGAGTTCAAGCACCGGAGGGAGTGTAAGCCGTGCCTTTTTCATCAGTGCCTGGTCGGTAAAGACTGATTCGGGGGCACCGTGATGAAGGATAGAGCCTTCTGCAATAAGGATTACTTCATCGGCCCAGCTGTACGCGAGTTCGACATCGTGGGTGGATACGAGGATGGTAGTACCCTTGTCGTTCAACTCGTCGAGAAGGTCCATGATCTCTGCGGCAGATGCCGGGTCAAGTGAGCTGGTCGGTTCGTCAAATACGAGCACGTCCGGTTCCATCGCAAGCACCCCGGCAATCGCCACACGCTTCTTTTCCCCGCCGGAGAGGTGGTGCGGGGGTCTCTTCTCATACCCGCAGAGCCCGACAGAAAAGAGCGTTTT
>JBFYKV010000079.1:0-4256 GCA_041305745.1 Methanoregulaceae archaeon
GTTTTCATATAACAATATAATTAGGCTGCTTAGTATATAGATCTTTCTGTCCTTGTTTTGTGATTTCTGACCTGCTGATTAAATATTGGGGTATGGCTGCCTAATTTGGTGGGAGGTGCGGTTATAACGATAATTATCTTAATCTGAATGAATATGGGATTTTGTTTTTAAGGGCGCCAGCAGTTCCCGGAACGATAATTTTTTTGAAGAAGACATAGCACAGGAGTATCGGGAATAAACACACTTATCCCCCTTCCTTATCCGGTTATTGCAGCGATTCCCCCTTAAACCCGGTTCCGGAGGCACCCTCTTTTTATCAGGGCCGGAATACCTGTGAATTCTGTCAGGCAGGAGCATTGATAGATCCGGGTGTGAATGAAGAACTTCGGGATGTGTCCCGTTCCGTGAGTGTTATGTTGCAGTTTTGCCGGATGAACCCTCAAAAATATCACAGTTCTGCTGCATGAGGGGAGAGTGGACGTTCTTCCCATGGATTTTGTAATGGTAAAAGAATGGAATGATACCCCTCACACAGGGGTATGGACCCGCTATGATGGGATGACCTTAATGATACTACCTGAAATAAGAAGGGTTTTTTCTGTCTCACACCGGGAAGGCAGGACAAAAAAGGTGCCCGTTCTGTCAGAACTGTGTAATACACGTGGTTATTTATTGATATCCCGCACAATAATCTGCTGAATGCGTCCGTCCTATCTGGGAAAAATTCTTCTTCACTGGTGTGATTCATGCCATGTACCTGTTCTTGCCCCCCGCTGCAGTTGCGGGGCCCCTGCACGTGAGGTCCCGGTCACCCCGCCCGGTGATGCACGACCGGCATTTGCATCAGACATCGACCTGGTCAACCGGGTATATGAAGAGTCCTTTGGTGCTCCCCTTATTCCTCCCGGGCATATCGCCCTTTTAAACAAAGTCCCGGAAACTGACCGGATGGAAGAGATTGTCTGTGGCGGGGCGGTCCTCGGGCAGATACGGTACATCACGGCCAGGGGTGTGTGGGAACCCATCCCGCGACCGGAAGCCGCAGTATTTTTAAAACCGGTGAAAAAATACGTCATTGTTGACGACGGTGCGATACGCTCGATACAGGAAGAAGGTGCAAGCGTGCTCGCTCCCGGACTGATTTATATAGAAGAGTCGGTACACGAAGGCGACGAGGTATTTATTATGTCCCGGCAGGGAGAATGCGTCGGCGTCGGGCGGGCCAAGGTGGATGCGTCCACGGCGGTATCCATGAAAAAGGGCTCGATCGTCCGGACCCGGAAAAATGTGCGTTCACCTGTAATCCCGGGACCTGCAGGCTGGGATAAGGCAGTTGAGGCCAACAGGGATGTCCTCGACCAGAGTGAAGCTGCATCAGTCGGGTTTGTCAGGGAGGTCTGCGAACGAAACCCGATCCCTGTGAACGTCTCTTATTCAGGCGGTAAAGACAGCCTTGCAACGCTCCTTGTCGTGCAAAAAGCGATAGGGAAGGTCCCGCTTCTTTTTGCAGATACCGGCCTTGAATTTCCTGAGACCTACGAAAATGTCAGGCGTGTAGCAGAGTTGTACGGGCTTGAAATCGTTATGGCATCCGGTGAAAAGGATTTCTGGGAGACATTTTCCCGGCAGGGTCCGCCGGCGGTAAATTTCCGCTGGTGCTGCAGGGTGTGCAAGCTGTCCCCTGTCAGGCGGACGATACAGGATAACTGGGGAGAATGCCTCTCCTTTATCGGCCAGAGAAAATACGAGTCATTCAGGCGGCTTAAAAGCAAGAGGGTATGGAGAAACAGCCATGTAAGAAACCAGCTTTCGGCCGCCCCAATCCAGAACTGGACTGCCCTCCACGTATGGCTTTACATGTTCAGGGAAAAGGCTCCTTACAATATCCTCTACGAGTACGGTCTCGATCGTATCGGGTGCTTTATGTGCCCGTCGAGCGATATTGCCATACTTGAAGGGATAAAAGAGCGGTATCCCGATCTCTGGGAGGGCTGGACCGCAAAGCTTGAAGAATGGAGAGCCTCACGGGGTCTGTCCGGGGAATGGGTGCAGCAATCACAGTGGAGAATGCGGAGCGAGGGTTCCGATGAAGAAGATAGTTATTATTGATTACGGGCTTGGAAATTTGCGGAGTGTCTTCCGGGGAGTGGAGAAGTCGGGGGGCATCCCGGTCATAACGTCAGATATTCTCGAGATCTCGTCTGCAGAAGGGATCATTCTTCCCGGTGTCGGTGCGTTCCGGGACGGGATGGAACAGCTTGGCGTCATGCAGAAGGTTGTTGTCGAGGCTGCTGAATCTGTGCCCGTACTTGGAATATGCCTTGGAATGCAGATGCTGCTTGAAGTGAGCGAGGAGCATGGCATTCACAGGGGACTTTCCCTTATTCCCGGGACAGTACGACGTTTCCCGAAAACAGCCGGTTTTAAAATTCCCCACATGGGCTGGAATTCACTGGACCTGGAACAAAAAGACGATCCGCTCTTTGATGGGATAGAATCAGGGGAGTATGTCTATTTTGTCCATTCATATTATGCAGACACTCCTCCTGAATACTGCCTGGCATCGACCGATTACATATGCCGTTTCTGTTCGGCAATTGGAAGCGGTAATGTGTACGGGGTCCAGTTCCACCCTGAAAAGAGCGGGGCGGCAGGGCTTTCGATCCTGAAAAATTTCATTGATATGCTCTGATAAAACCAGTGCCTTCCCATCACCCGGACTTTTTTCTCTCATAAAAGGGCGTGGACTGCCCGGCTGTACTGCAACCAGCACAAACATATTATGATATATTTGACAGATCTGAGGGTATGAAAAAAATCAGCCTTTTTATACTATTTATTTCGCTCCTTGTCGTGGGAGTACAGGGCTACGTAGTCAATATTGACTGTCCGGCTGAAGTCCAGGCCGGTGCCCCGCTGGTCGTTACCGGGGATACCACATTTCCGGTAGGGACCCAGATGGATGTCGTTTTTTACAAGGTCCAGAGTACTACCCCGGCCGAACTCGAGAGGAAGATCGTCGTCGTGGATGAATCCAAGGTGTTCATCGTATCATTTAATACAAACGGCCTTCTTGCGGGACAATACAAGGTTGAGCTCCAGTTCCCTGCCAACCCCGGGACAACTGTCAGTTCCGGCTCCACCACCGTGAAGATCCTGACTATCGTCGACCGTTCAGGAGAGATCCACCTTGATGTTCCAAAAGACCAGGAAATGAAAGATGCGCTGCTTATCGAGGGATATATCCCGAATCTTGGGGTTTCTACGATAAATATCAAGATAACCGGACCGAAAGGGTTTGTCGTCCCTCCGCTTGATATCCGGACTACCGTGCTTCCGGGAAAGACCGACGGGATCTTCTCTAAAAAAGTCAGTGTTACCGATAGTGGTAATTACTACGTAAGTTTCTCTGACCCGAAAGGGTACATCGGGACGATCAAGTTCTCGGTCTATGAACCTGAAGTAACCTCCGTGACAACAGTTGCGGAAACAACTGTCCCTGTCAGTGAAACCCCGTCACCAAAGGCACCTCTCCCGGGCGTGGTCCTTGTGACCGGCCTGCTGGCCGCCGGGGCAATTGCAGTCATGAGAAGAAAGTAACTCTTTTTTTAAACTTTGTTGAAATCTTCATTCTGGTAAAACCTGTTTGGCCTATTTCTTGGACAGGAGGGGTTCTCACCCTCCATGTCAGAAAAATTAATCTGAATGGTTTGTCGATTTGAGAGTTTCAAAAAGGTTTTTTACCTAAATTACTGCAAAAAACGCTCTGTTGGAATACTTATCGCGCTCTCAATACTCCACTTTGGCCGCATTCCATTGTGTAACACTCCCGGGGTTGATGTCCTGGCCGTTGAGGCCCCCCATAATGCGATAGGGACCGTGATCTCTGATTTTATAATATATACCCGGGAGTCCCTGGAAACTCTGCCCCGATATAATCCTAAAAGGCGTGTGGGGCAGGCAGGGGGTGCGAGCCCCCTCCGGTCATAATAATGAAACCAATAGATTTTTAGATATTAAGATGTCAACAAAGCCTAAAAAACCTTTAATTTCCAGTTCCCAAAAAAACAATCACGTTTTTTTCCGCATGAGCCAGGTCTCGTATACCACGAGGATCAGGATCACGAGGACGCCGCCCAGGAAAAAGGCCAGTGCGACATCTGCCGGTGTAAAACCTGGTGCAATACCCGATACATGGGATGAGAACGACGTTACCTCGGAGGCGTCATAGGTCAACCGTTCTGCCATGATTCCCA
>JBFYKV010000080.1:0-13453 GCA_041305745.1 Methanoregulaceae archaeon
TAAGATTTTTATAAGAACCTGAGCACGGTCCCTATCGCATTATGGGGGGCCAGAGCGGCGGGGCATCAGCCCCGGGAGTGCCGGAATTGGGAGTGCGGCAAAAGTGAAATATTGAGAGAACAGGAAGGATGTCAACAGAGCGTATTTATGCATAAAATTTTTCGGATACCTCACTGAACCGCCGCCCGGGCGCCATTCGGGGGCAGCGACGTTCATCGTAGTGAGGATGTGAGTGTAACAACCCCGGGATACTACGCTCACTGTGAAAAATTGTCTCCACACGATAGCGCGAAGAACCAAAAAAAATCAGCCCTTCCCGCGGATTCCTATCAAATACCGTACCCGGGCCAACGGCACCTTTAATATCCCGGGGGTAAAGAAGGCATTCGACGGTTATGGAACTGAAGCTCTGCCGTCATCTTCATGAAGGGGGAATGGAAAAAAATGGTTACTATCAGGGATGTCCCTGCAGAAGTCCGGTGGGCGCTTGCCACAAAGGCTGCGAATGATTTCTCTTTTACCTACCCGGCAGCCGTCAGGAGTATCGTCGGGGAGATGTTTGACGCAGAACTCTCTGCCATGGAAACACAGATGTGGGCCGGTTTCGGGAAAGAACAGGCCACGCTGGCAAAAGGGTTCGGCTTCCCGCTGCGGACCGCACGCCACGTGGCCGATGCTTTTTCAACACTCTCTGTCCTCCTGCAGGGCCCTGAGATCGATAACGGCGAGGTCAGGGACGGTCCCGGTGATTCCGCCATCATCACCATCGAGGCCTGCCCGATGCTCAAACGTGCAAAAAGCAATGGAATTTCGGGCGAGGCCGTTTTACAGGGGTGCAGGGCATATACACAGAGTTCGGTGAGCAGTTTAAACCCTGACTACGAGGTATCATTCAACCGTTCAATGTGCCGCGGTGACGCCGCCTGTGAGATGCAGGTAAACCGGGCCCGGCCGTTGTAAGCACCTCTCATTTTCTCTTTATTTATGGATTTTTCCCGAAAGGGAATGTATATCTCATATCTTTAAAATAACTTATACCAGACGTGACCGGACCATTCGCGCCGCTGAGACGATATCCATGATACTCAAATCCTGCAGGAAGGCATACAAAAACGAGACACAGCGCACGATCTCGCCTGAAGAAACCCTTGCCCGTATTGAGAAGACCATGCCGGTTGCCGGCATCACCCGCGTGGCCGATATCACACAACTTGACCGCATCGGGATACCCGTCTTTTCCAGCATCAGGCCGACGGCCGATACCGGTGCAGTTTCAGTCTACAACGGGAAAGGTGCAACACCAGCCGAGGCACGCGTCTCTGCCATGATGGAAGGGATAGAGCGGTATTCATCCGAGGTCCTTGACCGCACACTCACGACCTGCAGGTTCCGTGAAATCAACGGCAACTCCCCTGCAGTCGATCCCGCATCGCTCATCCTCCCCGCACGGGCAGACCCTGAAATGCCGGTCCCGTGGGTAGCAGGGTTTGATATCAGCCGCGATGAAGAGGTGCTGGTGCCGGCGAGCGCAGTGTTCCACCCGCTCCCGAAGCAGTACCCGCAGCTCTTCAGGACGTCCACAAACGGGCTTGCATCAGGAAATACCCTTGAAGAAGCAATATTCCATGCACTGATGGAAGTGATCGAGCGGGATGCATGGTCCCTTGTCGAGGTCACGAGGAATACCGGTCCGAAAGTCGTCAGGATCGATGATGCCCTCTCAGGAAGCCTGCTGGCAAAATTCGACAACGCGAATGTGGAGGTCCAGATTAAAAATATCACCAGCGACATCGGCATCCCGACGATAGCTGCAGTTTCAGACGATACCCGGCTGAAGGACCCGGTCCTCCTCACCATCGGGATGGGGACGCATACCAGTGCACGAATCGCCGTTTTACGGGCGCTGACCGAGGTCGCACAGAGCAGGCTCACCCAGATCCATGGCGCACGCGAAGATACAACCGTTGCAGACGTCAGGAAAAAACTCGGCTATGAACGGAGCAGACGGCTGAACAAATACTGGTTTGATGCCCGCTCTGAGGTCAGTTTCGGGGATATTGCATCATGCGACAGCGACGACTTCTTAAAGGACATCAGGGCTGCGATTGATGCGCTGAAGGCAAGAGGTCTCGACCGGGTGATCGCAGTCGACCTCACCCGCCCCGAGATCGGTGTACCGGTGGTGAGGGTCATCGTTCCGGGTCTTGAGACCTATGCCATGGACCAGGAACGGATCGGCCGGAGGTGCCATGATGCCCGCAATCGTCGTCTTTCTGGGGCCCAGCCTGAGACGTGAAGAGGCCGCGGCCATTGTTCCGGCATCATTCTGCCCCCCGGTAGCCCGGGGCGATATCCTTGATGCCGCCGCAGGCGGTGCTCAGGTTATCGGCCTCATCGACGGCGTCTTTTTTCAGGAGTGCTCGGTCGGGCACCGCGAGATCCTTGAGGTGATGCGGCAGGGGATACGGGTGGTCGGTTCATCGAGCATGGGTGCGCTTCGGGCTGCGGAGCTCGACACCCTCGGCATGGAAGGGGTAGGTGAGATCTATCGCCTGTACCGGGATGGAACCCTGGTTTCAGACGACGAAGTGGCGCTCATCTTTGATCCCGATACCTATGAACCGCTCTCCGAGCCGCTCGTAAATATCCGCTGCACGATAAAAAAAGCTCAAAATGATGGGATCATATCAGGGAAAACGGCAGAACAGTTGCTGGAATCGGCACAAGCCCTCTATTTCCCGGACCGGACCTATGACCAGATCTGCGAAAATGCCCGCCCCGGTGTTGAGACAGGTGAATTAAAGAGGTTTTCCGAATTTGTATCTGGTCACCCTGTCGACCAGAAAGCCGACGATGCCAGGAACGCACTGGTCAGGATACGTGAAATCGCCGCATCGATGGGTATCCTGTGAAGGGAAATTTTCCTTCATTTTAAGGGATTATGCCGCTTTGCCGCTTTTTCATGCAGGTTGACCGGAAACGTTAATTAATAAAGGACCGGGGAATTACCCTTGGCGTACTATCCAATTTACCGGGCTATTTCACCTCTAATTCCTTCTCTTCTGATAGCGTGCAATTGAGGGCGTTATCCCAGGCAGCTATCCGGTAACGAACCTTCTGGTGCTTGTATTTTTCCAGGCTGATTGTTACCTCCCCTCCTGACAGGTTCTCAAAGAGACGCATCACCACAGTCCTGTTCAGCAGGAGATCGATCCTGGCGAGTTTGTGATTGCAGGGGTCAGGCTCTGATGCCGTGTATTCAAACAGGTAACCCTGGCGCTCCTTCCGGCAGGAGACCGATACATTCACCGGCGCATTGAAGTCTTCGTGGGTCCTTGCATTCCCCATCCCCGCCTGGAGCGGATAACTCCCCGGACCACAGCCGGGATACGTCTCTCGCAACCATCTTTTGTGACTGGTGAATGCATCGAACCCTTTCAGGTCGATATAAGCCGGCTTGTTGATCCCGATCCCATCCCTGAATGCCGATTCGAGGAGGGGAACCGAATCCAGCTGGAAACCGGCAAGCAGTGTCTCGACCGTATCAATGGCGACCGAATCCTTCGAACAGAGGATTGCATTCATAAGGATGAAATCGGTCTTGCCATCCCAATCGTCGACGTTATTTGCCGGGCCACACCGGTTCCCGGTAAGGGCATCCATGATCACGAAATCGAACCCGCGTGCACGGTTCATCGCACACAGGTAATCAAGGAACAGGCGGATATCGCCCGTACCGAATCCATATCCGGCATGCTCCTGTTTCTCAAGAAGGCCGAGCATCGATCCCCAGTGGAGTTTGAGCGCCCCGGTCATGCCGCAGAAGCCATGGCTTTTCAGAATCGGGATCCCTATATACACATCGCAATAGTCTGCCTCTCCCTGCGCCTGTTCCTTCGTCCGGAGGAATTTTGGGAGCCACACCTCGCTCCTCCCCCGGATCGGTTCTTCTATGACGGTCAGGAACCGGTCAGGCATCGGAACTGAATCAAGGTTGACGAGCTCTGCTCCGGACCCTCCATCGAGTACCCCGTCGGCATTGTAATCGTAACAGATATCGTTCTCATCAACGGTTTTCCCCGCACTCCGCTGTAAGCGGGCATAGTGAAAACTTTGCGGATTATTTTTATCAGACGGATCCTTTTCAGGAGTGAATGTTGCATCGATGACCTTCAGGTCCGCAGTTCCACCAAACCCGATGATTTCCCTGACTTTCCCGGCGACGTATCTCACAATCCGCGGGTCAGAGATGATCCCCCGTCCCTTCTCCCCTGGCAAACCCTGACCCGGCCCGACGATATTGACCTTGATCACCACTCTGTCTCCCGGCCTGATGATCGCCGGGAGGCCACGCGGCCCCAGCACCTGTGCAATTGCATCATCGATAAGACCCGGGATCACTTCATTGGCTGGCTCCCTCGTCATGCATGAAAATCCAACGGCGGGTAAGGGATAATCAGGGAGAATGTTCCGGCGGGTGCGGGTATTCTCATACACCGCTGCAATTGTAGTTCCCCGGACTCCGCCGATGAGGGGGAGCTGTTTCACATCATCGTGAATTTTCTCCCATCGACGACTGATATCGCTTGAATAATGAACGCCCCCGGAAGGGGACGTGCGGCCGGCATCAGAACAGGTGTCCGGTGCAGTATTGTCAGACTGGTCCATAACGTTAATTCTCCTCGATCAACAATTGAATCATCATAGTTAATACCTATCGATTATCAGTCATTCTTGGTAAGGATTCCTCATGCACTCCAGTCCAGGGTGTTAAATACCTCAGCGGGCGGCGGAATCACAGGCATAGTGTCGATGGTGAACCAGAGATTATGATGAACAATCAGGATTATTACAGGGATAAGATTTGTATCGTTACCGGGGCGAACTCCGGTATTGGCTATGCACTGAGTGAAGAGCTGCTCAAGAGGGGTGCAACGGTGTATATGGCTGGGCGGGACCCTAAAAAAATTGCCGCTGCTGCCGGGCAACTCTCGGCATACAGGGATCGTGTCCATACGCTTGTCGTCGATGTAACGAAACAGGAGCAGGTACAGAAAGCGATCGAAGATACTGCAGCAAATGAAGGCCGCCTGGATATGCTCTTCAACAATGCCGGGATTTTCAAGCCCATGTTGTTTGAGACTGCAACCCTTGACGACTGGAAAACCATGATTGATACCAACCTGTGGAGCGTTATCTACGGGGTGCATGCCGCGGTGCCGATCATGCTCAGGCAGGGGTCAGGCCACATCGTGAACACCTCGTCACTGGCCGGCCTCGTTCCTTATCCCATGCAGGTGATCTACGACGCTACGAAATATGCGGTCGTCGGGTTATCTGAAAGCCTGCGGTACGAGTATGCAGAAAAGGGGATCAATGTCTCCGTGATATGTCCCGGTGACATAGCGACACCGATCTTTTCCAAGGTGGTTGACAGCAAGGGCCAGGGTGCGGAAATTCCCGGTGAAGCGTATCCCGTTGACAAGGCAGTATCCTGCATCCTCGAACAGGTCGCAGGACGCGACGGGCGGATCATCGTACCGTACGAGCCCAATCACCTCATTTATGGCGGCTATGTCCTCGGAGACCAGAAGGTAGAGGAGTTCCTGTTTAAGCATGCCCACGACCACCGGATCCGGTTTGAAACCGGGGGCCGTTTTCTCTGACGTCAGGCGGTGGTGAGCAGGTGTTATGACCATGTTCCAGGCAAACGACAATACGACCCAAAGAATGCCAGCTTCTTCTGGCTGTTTTTCACCTCCCGTTCACATACCTGGCGGTGGAATAGAATGAATAATGAGAACACGCAGCAGGACACCCAGGGCCGGCAGCAACTGGAATCCTATGTCACGAAGAGAGCAGAAGTTGACCTCTCCATCGAGGTTGTCCTCCTCATCATCGGTGGGGTATTCTTCCTCCTCTTCGGTGTGCTCCTCTTCCTGATTAATAAAGGGATGCTCCCCTATAGCGAGGACAGCATGTACGGGCTTTTCGTGGTCCTCGTCTCCATGCAGATCATCACGATGGGCAAGACCCCGTTTGGTGATCTCCTCCGTTCGTGGGTCGTGGTGATTATCGGGTTAGGAACTGCAATTCTCGGGACTCTGGCCATCTTCTTCCCCGGGCACCTGAGCGTGACGATTCGTGTCCTTGCGGGTCTGATCGTTCTGATCACGGGAACCCTGGGTCTCTTACAATTGTTCACCTCCAAAAATAAGGCCAGGACGTGGATGAAGGTCCCCGGTATCCTGCAGCAACTGACTGTCGCCTGTGCTGTTGTGTATGGGATCGAACTAGTGTTGGGGATTGTCACGCTCCTTCCTGGCATTGTCCCCAATCCGCTGACAGCCGTGATTCTCGTCATCTTTGGCGCGGGGATATTCTTCCTCGCCTGGTGCATTCATGAGGCGAACCGCCAATACCGTCCCGGAAACGAGAAAAAGGTCCCCCCGCCTCCCCGGTCGGAACGAGGCATCTGCCTGTTCCGGGATGCTACCCTGACGGTCGGAAATACCTTCAATACCTACCAGGGAATTCTCCTGACACTCCTCGGATTCCTTGTCCTGTTCATGATTCTCGGTATTTTTCCTTCATACAACACGGATGGACAGTTTGGGCTGCTGCTGGTCCTGACGTCCCTCCAGTTACTGGCCCTGGGACAGTTCGTGGGAAGCCAGATGACCCGATCATGGGTGGTGATCACCCTTGGAATTCTGTTTGCAGGGGCAGGGATCTTCTCGTGTATCGTTCCGGGCATCCTGACCGGCGTGATCCAGCCGCTCCTGGGACTTCAGAACATCATCACAGGGGTCCTGCTCCTGACAACGCAGATCATCGCCCCGACACTGTACGGCATCAGGCACCCTCCGGACGAACCGGTGACACTTCCCCCGATCATCAGGAGGCTGTTCCTCGTTCTGGCAGTCACCGGGATCGTGACAATCCTGTTTGGCATCAACACTCTTACGCCACTCCTCCTGCCGGGCCTGCTCGGGATGGTCATCTATGCCATCCTCCTCCCATTCCTTGTCATTATCATGGGGCTCCTTACGTTGAGCATGGTAGCTATCACCCAGAAACTACAGCAGAGTGCGTAAAACGCATTGTGAAGCGGTGGCTTCCCTGATGGGATACCCCGCTTTCTCTCATTGGAGTGATGGGCAGACCCTTTGCGGGTCTTATCCCACTATGCGCATCTGAATCTCTCAAAAATATTGGTGGCGGGTATTTCGCCATATGGGTGAACGGCTCTTATGAGGCCGATCTGCGAATGTCGAGCTCAAAGATGACGATGTACCCGTAGCGTCGGACGCCAGTTCCGCATTATCTGACGTGCGGAAGGACGTCCTCCCAGATCTTGAAGCTCGCAGCCTCGTCCGAAGTTGCGTAGATGCCGTTGGCGATCGCGAGATGAGTATACCCCATCCGCTTCATTTCCTCAATCTTCCTGATAAAATCTTCTGCACTATGGAAGATTGATATAACCCCGCTCGAGAAGGCCTTATTTACCGCGCCTCCCTTGATTGTTCCAGCATCCTGTGGGAGGTTCTCAGGGACGATCACCTGATCCGGGTCGTAGACGTAAGAAAAATGTCCAACGCGTTCCATTGTGTTCGGATCCTTGCCCGACTCTCTGGCGCCGGCCTCGAAGGACGGCCAGAGCTCCTCCCTGATATACTGGGGATTGTTCGCAAGACTGATAAGGTGGTCACCGAGGCGTCCCGCAAGATTTGCCGCGCGCGGTCCAATAGCGCTGACGTACACGGGAATCTTCTCCTTCGGCCTGGTCAACAAGACCGCGTCATTGAGCGTGTAATACTTTCCAGCGAAGCGGATGGGCTCATCGCTCGTCCACAGCTGGTTCATGACCGTGAGTGCCTCTTCGAGCATCTCAAGCCGCGTATTATTTGAAGGCCACTCGCCGCCGTAGACCGCCATCTCATTCGGCGGTTCGGCCGTACCCACACCGATTCCTACGCGTCCCGGGTACATCGCTCCCATGGTGGCGAATGCCTGTGCAACGATTGCCGGGTGGTAGCGCATGATGGGGGCGGTGACGCCAGTGAAGAAGGGCACTCGTTTGGTCGCCTGGAGCGCCGAACTCATGACCGTCCATGCGAAGTTGCATTCAGTCCCACCTGGCATTGCTATCAGGTGATCTTCGACCCATAACGAGTCAAATCCCATTCTTTCGGCTTCTATCGCCTGCCGTAAACACTCTTTTGGTGTCCAGGCGTCTGTAATCGCGAAATATCCAATTTTTAATCCCATAATCCATCCTCCTTACGTATAGGCGTCACAGTTTACCGTTTCGCCTCCTGCCATATAAACGATGGCCCTTTCCTGAGAACTTCGTCACTCAGTGCATTCATAGCCACTACCGGAGTCTGCCCCGGTAACGGTTCAAATCTTGTTTTTGAAATAGTCGTTTGGCATCATACTCAACTCCAGTCTGTTCCGTTCATTCGAGGACACGTGCCCCGGCTCCGTGAAGGATGATCTCCCCTTCTGCCAGCATTGACCGGGTCACCTTCTTCACCGGCAGGGAGGCGAGGGCCTTGATTATGTGGTACTGCCTTGGGTTCTGCATTACGGAAAGCTCAGTCCACTGGAGGGTTCCCTTTCCCGCATATGCCTTATCTACCTCCATGCTCTGGGGGAACAGGATAAACTGGCTCAGGTCCGCTCCCGGGGCCCCGACCTTTGGAATATACCTCCACCCGATGGAATCACAAGATTTGAACTGGATTTTCGCTTGTTCCAGGTCCTTCCCCGTCATCGAACCATTTGCTTCAAAATTTATTGAAAGGAAGGTGTTTCCCTCGTAACTGACAGATGTGGCATAGTGAGGCCGATAGATATGCAGGTCCTCGATATCGGCAAAGATCTTCGGCACGCCCGTCTGTTCCCGCCCCGTGAGGATGGGGGCAGTCCTGTTCTCCCAGACCACCAGGGGATATGCAGCGTCGATGTGATCCTTCTTACCGTTGAACCGAACCGGAGCGGTGATGGTCACCAGGTTGTATTTCCCCCCGGCAAGCCAGTTGATCTCGGTCAACTGGTTCAAAGATACCTGCACTTCAGGTGCCCGTAGCTCGAGTTCTTCCGGGATGTAGCGTTCGAGTTCTGCACGGTTGGTCTCAAATGTCACACTCAACGTTGTTGCCTGTTGTGTTGCTTTAGAGGAGGGATCAAATACATCGCCTCCAAAGTGGACGGGCATCATGTAGGACGAGTCTTTTTGTAGTCGAAACATATATTATCGTCGAATTATATACACCAAATATTTATAATCTTATTTAAATGTAAAGGGTCAGATCAGGCCTCAGGATCTCAGGACGATGAAGTCATAATAACAATTAGTGGCTGAAAATAACCAGAAATGGAACGGCACTCCGGAAGTATACCCGGCAGCCTGTGTGATAGCGTAAAAGCCTGCCTGAAGAAGAGCAGTAACGCATTCGTAGTGTTCAGAGAGAACGCTCAGGGGTTAATGATCTTTATTGACTGGCAGGTAGCCGGTGATCACTTTGTGGTTGCTATTAAACAAAGCGCAGTGACCCGGCGGATGAACGGGATGGGGAAGTATATCCTGTTCTGTGTGGGGGACTTTGACTGGATGACCTGGCCTCACCCTCTACCGTGTAGGTGATGAGACCGGGAAGGCTTTCAGGGATTTATAAATGAGATCGACCTTTTCCTCTGAATACTCATAGTGAAAAGACAACCCGTGGGTTCATCCTTTACTGCTGTTCTCCACCTGAACATCCGGACCCTGTTGATGAATAAGATGAGAGAGGCCGGGCTTCCGGACAAATATTCTGTGGAATCCCTCCTCCTTTCGTTGGATAAATTGAGAAAAATTACCATGGCAGACTGACAGGTCATTCCCACTGAAATGACTAAGAAACCGCGGGATATCTTTGGAGGAGTTAAAAAATATGTGCCTGGTTTTTTCCGGGGGGACGATCAAAACAGATGAATGGCACTATGGCGTTGTCCCTTTTTCAGCAAACTCTTTCCTGATCTCTTCCAGGCGCTCTTCCTGGAACCTGATGTTCATGGCCATGCTCTTGATTGCAAGGCTGATCTCGTCGCTCACCTTGAGCTTGTCGTCATTGATCTTGTAGGTATTCTCAAGCAGTCTGAGCAGTCTCTTGCTGATGTCGATATTTTTTCTGAGCCGTGAATACTCGTCGATGGTCTTTTTTTCCACACCGGCATCCCCGGCCATCTTCATGTCCATCTCGATGACCCGGCGGCGGTTGAGAAGGCCCTCGATGGCGTCGTACAACTCCCGGTGCGTGATCGGCTTCATGATATAATCTTCAATATAGATGCCGTACTCCTGCGCCTCGCTTGGCGTGAGTTGTTTTGCCGTGAGCATCATCACCGGGATCTCTTTTAGTCCGGCCGTGTTTTTGATGTGCATCAGCGTTTCCCAGCCGTCCATTGGCTCCATCATGATATCGAGAAGGATGAGATCGGGTTTGACCGTTTTTAAGATCTCCAGGGCTTCTTCACCGCCGTATGCAGCGAGCGTACGGTATCCCCCCCGTTCGAGCATGGTTACGAAGATATCGACGATGAAGGGGCTGTCGTCGATGACCATGACGGTATACATCAGAAACTCCCTCCGATCTCCTTTGCCACCACATCGAGTGCGGTGACCATTGGTGAAGGTTCGGATTTCCTGCCGGTGACTGCCACGATAAGCAGCTTTTCACCCGCACCCATGACCACGATCGTGTTATCTGTGGAGTATATGGTGACAATCTCAGGTGATGCTGCCCTGATGATAGTGGATGCAGACTCTGCTGAGGCAAAGAGCGTGGCATTCATGGCTGCAAACCATGGTTCGTTGAACTCTGTCTGCATCGATTTTCCAAGCATTATCCCATCGCGGGAAATAATGGCGCAGGCCGAAACACCCTCAACTGCCGATATCTTTTCTATGAAGCCCTGAATTTTCTCCTTCAACATATCTGTTCTACCATCCTCTGCTCAGGTATAATAAACACATATGGAAATTACTCTCATTTCATATTTTTTATGTGTGTACGGGTAGAGGACGAAGGAGTATATAACACCCCCCGTTCATCGCACTTCTCAGCAGACAGGCGTCCTGCTCTTTTCACCTGACAGTGCAGATAAGAGCGTCACGAAATGCCAAAGAGAAGATACATAAGGGAGATCGACGAATAAAATAAGAGCGGGGCCATAGGGTAGCCTGGCCATCCTAGGAGACTGGGGGTCTTCTGACCTGCGTTCAAATCGCAGTGGCCCCATTATTCGTTTTTAAACTGGAGTAACCGCCACATGAAACTTGATCACCGCTGTTTTGACTGCCTCCTCTCCCGGGTGGCACTGGAGTGCAGCCTGTGCGATGCGGGCCCTGAACAGACAAGGGAGACCCTGGATTCGTGCAGGGAACTCCTGCAGGACCTGCGAAACAGGCCGCTCCTGCATCCTGAGATTGCCAGTGCGATCCACCGCAGGGCATATGACGCACTCGGGAGTATTGACCCGTTCGCCAGATTAAAGGAGGATAGTAACCAGGAAGCCCTCGGGGTCTGCAGGGCGGTCCGGCCCGGCCTCTCAACGTTTAAAGATTATGTGCTGGCAAGCATTATTGGAAATACCTTCGATTACGGGGTAAGTTCACATAATGTAACCGGGAATTTCATGGAGTTTTTCACCCGGGAGTTTGCCGCAGGCTTAACGATCGATGATACCCCGAAAATCCTCAAAAAAATTTCACGCGTAGTCTATTTTACCGATAACTGCGGTGAAATCGTCTTCGATCGCCTCCTCCTTGAATTCCTGAAAAAGAGCGGGGCGTATATAACCCTCGCGGTGCGGGACGCCCCGATCCTGAATGATGCGACCATGGCAGAAGTCGGGCAGTTCCACCTCGACCGTTACGTTGATGCAGTAACTACCACGGGGTGCGGGTGCGAACTTGGTGTGAGACTCGACTGTATGCCGCCCCTCCTCTCCGGTGCGATGGAGGACTGCACACTTGTCATCGCCAAGGGGATGGCAAATTACGAATCATTATCAGAATATTCCGGTCTTCCGCCGGTGGCGTTCCTTATGTCGGTGAAGTGCGAACCGATCGCAGAAGCAGTCGGGGTCCCACGCGGCTCAAAGATTGCAATGTTATGGGAATAAGGGAAAAAACCGGGTATTCGCGGGATTTCCCGGGCGATGCAACAGGAGCCTTTCCGGGCCTGTTGTTCCAGGATCATAAATCCCACATCAACCCGTGCCGGAGGATATCGCCCGGTGGGGGGGCAGGGAGGGGGTGAGACCCGTTCATATCTGGTTTCATCATGCTTTGTGTTTCCAGAACCGCATACTTCCCTTTCCCGGTACCAGCTGAGTTGAACCCCGGGTCATTGCCCCGTCCCCGTGCAATAGGAACCGGGACCAGTTTCACTCGAATCAAAGGTCTGATGATACCGTTCCCGGACACTTCCCGATCCTTCTGATGTACTGAAGTACCGCTGCAGAAAAGTCAAAAAAAAGGTATTTTCAGAGGACCGGGGTGGGGCTTGACGTAACAAATGCTATCAGGAACGCTGCGGCGATGACAATCAGCAGAATAATGGGGATAATAACTGCGAGGATCACGGCGACAGCCGCTTTTGCTGTGGACAGTTCATGCAGTTCCCGGACCCCTATGACTCCGAGAATAATCGACCAGATTGCCCCTATCAAAGCCCCGATGAACGGTATCCAGCCGATCAGCATCATCGGGGTAAGATTGTAGAACACAGACTTCTCAGTCTCCCAGAACCCTTTTCTTCCACCCAGGAGGTAGACGAAGATATGCAGCCATATCCCGAAAATAACGGCAAAAATGAATGATAACACAAGCATTAGCACAATCATCAGGATGACGCCAAATACGTCGAATACTGCCACCTGGGTCGGGTCGATGGACGGGACCAGGCTGAGGAACGGGTGTGTGGCTGCCAGCCGGAGCATAATCATGACACCCATCAGGAGGGAATAAATCGCTGCAATGGCAAAGAAATATTTCAGCGTCTCCCCGGGCTGTTCGTTCCTGACGCCCCTGAAGGACTCGGCCGGTTTAAAAAGGAATCCCTTGATCTTTTCCGGAATTGAACTGGTCATACCAAGTTCTTCACTTCCTGACTAAAAATAATTAGCGGATTCATGCGGGGCAGGTCGCATGGCAACCGGCCTGGTGGCCCTGGACCTTTCTGGGTCGTTACAGATCCCCCGGTTTTTTGGTCCAGAGTATTTTTCAATAGCTACATCCAAATCATAGCACATGGTCGAGCTTCTCGGTCTCTCGTTTGGGTGGCTCCTGATCGTGATCGGCGTGGTGCTCCTGATAGCTGAAACCCTCAACCCCGGCTTTTTCATCGCAGTACCCGGGACGGTGATGATCATCCTCGGTATACTGCTGGTTATCGGTGTC
>JBFYKV010000081.1:0-6381 GCA_041305745.1 Methanoregulaceae archaeon
GGATGGATTCATCATCAAATCCATCTATTATGGGCATATTTTAGGTTTCTAACTTGAGGTACAAAGATCTTGCGGTCGGTTAATTTACTGTTTCATCTTTTTTACTGCGAATTGTCGGATAAAAGACTGTTCAAGACCTGTTCCCAGCATGTCCCATGCAGATTTGTAAAAATCAATCTCTATTTATTGTTTTCCTGTAATTTTCAGAGGTGTGATATCCCGAATTAATTTTACATATATAACCATTTCTGCGCATAGGACATCACTCTCTCTGGGGGCAGCCTGTACCAGAACACATTGCAAGGCTCATCGTAATCGAGACTCATGTGCGGTTTGATTACATTGTGCCAGTGAACAATTTTATCAACAGATCCAAATTTATCGATTCTCCGTTCTACTTCTCCAAAGAATCTTTCGATTTTGCCGTTAGTCTGGGGATGTTTGACTGTAGCGACAATATGGTTAATCCCATGTTGTTTCAGGAACTCCTTGAACGTGTGTCGGGCCTGTTCACGGTCTCGGGCCGCAACAAACTGGGTTCCGTGATCCGTCAGGATCTCGTGGGGACTGCCATATTCAGCAAATCCCTGGTTGAGAACAGCAAGAGTATTTTCTGTAGTTGGAGAATCGAATACACCATAACAGGTGATCAACCTGGACGAATCGTCCATAAAAGCGATGACCCATTTTTTCCGATCATTCATCGTAAATTCTTTCCAGTCACCCTGCCACAACGACATGGAATGGTCCCGCTCATATCGAACCCATTTCCTCTGTTTTCGTTTCTTCATGTTGATCCCCACAAGGCCATGGAATAGGAGCACCCGGTAAATCCTGTTGTGAGGGATGTGAATCCCATGTGTTTCTTCAATCTTCTTCTCCAAATGGGTGGGACTCAAGTTATTGGCGTGATATGATAGGAGAATCAGTTCTTCAGTTTTCGGGTCAATTATTTGCAGTTTTCTACCAGGACGTTTCAGTTTGGGGTATTCCTGAATTTCTTTGAAGGAATCAATGATTTGGTAGATTCTTTGTCGAGTAACCCCAAAATATCGAGATATCTCTGCAACGGGCTTCTCTTTCTGCCATTGTTTGATGATTCTCTCAATATCCCGATTCGTTAGTTTACTCACATCAATATTTAGATGTGTTGTCAAATGATTTCGGGATAATACAGTTAAAAATCTTTTTAAAGGTGACCGAACCCTTTAAATTTTTACCCTTTATGAAATATTCTCTGTTATTTCTCAGCCACGATTTCCTTCACGGTCTCGACAAATCCGACCGGATCCTCCTTGATAGCCTTAAGAATTATTTCTCGTTGTGACAACGCATTCTCCGAAAGTGGATACCTGCAGCGCAAACAATACTCAGCGGTCGGTGTGTTGATATGGTTACACTTCGTACATAATCGTTCTTTCATTGCATTTTTAGCCGATTCATCCCTTTTCTGCTTGATTCCTGAAGCTGCGAGGATCGCCTCGTCTATATCGTGCTTTGATAGAACCACGTAGGTCCGGAGCATCCTGGTATCGGTGTTACCCCAGAATATCTTTTTCAGGACCGATTCGGGGATGTTATGGTTCTTCACCATGTGAGTTATCCTGGACTTTCGGAGGAGGTGCCAGTGAACACTTTTTTTCAGTCCGGCCCGTTCCGCGATGGTTCCCAACAACTTCCGGAGGTTCCCGTATTCCATAGCCTCCTTACGGTTCGACATGAACACCGGCTGGCCGTCGATTCCCTCCTTCTTCACCAGGCTGTTCCGGAGCTCCACCAGGTAGTCCGCGGATTTGGTGCACCGGGCATAACGAAGCTTTCGGGTCTTCTCGTCGGTGATATACACACCAATTCCGTCCTGGTCGAAAGTGAGGTCCTTCCACTTCAGCCGGGAGATTTCCCCGATCCTGGCCCCGGTCTCATAAGTCAGCGATAACAGCGCCCGGTCCCGTGCAGATGTGGCACCCTGGATCAGCATCAGGACCTCATCTTCGGTGAGCAATGCATCAGGAGTAGTAGTCTCAAATTTTCTGGTCGGAACCCGGATCTTCTTCACCTGGTCGTGCAGGATCCCGGAGCGCCCCGTCTCCACCATCCAGAGAAGGAACTGCCTGAGGGCCTTCACGTAGTCATGCTTGGTATTCTGTTCGAAGGGACGGCCGGCCAGGTTCTCACCCTGCATCATGGCATTGATACCATGGTAGATATCCTGCACGATGCATAGCTCGTAGGGTTTAAGGATGAACCTCCGCCAGTTGACCAGGTCATAGGTTGTCTTCAGGATCCGGTGCTCCTTGATGTGCCGACCGCCTGGTACTGCTCGATGTAGTCAGATATGGCTTTGGCATCTTCAGGGGTTATCTGGCCCCGATCAAGCGCTTTCTCGATGGATTTCCGGCCATATTTTATATCGATGGAGGGGTAAAACCTGGTCACACAAAGATGGTCAGAACGAGGGTTTAAAAGAGTTTTGCGTGTGATGTGAACATAAAATCGGAGCGCCGAGGAAGAGATTTGAACTCTTGAGGTGCCAGGCACCAGTGGCTTTCAAGGCCACCGCCTTTCCGGACTAGACTACCTCGGCCCGGATATATACGTGGGATCCCGGATTTAAAAAATGTATCCGTATGATGCCGGTAAAAACCTGGCACACCAGAAAAAAGGGGGATTATCTGCGGCGGATAAGCGCCAGCATTCCTACTGCCGCGATTGCACCGAGAACGAGCGCAACAGGAAGCGGGGTTGTCGGGGTTGGCGTCGGGGTCCCGGCAAAGACATCCGGCACCGATGACGCTGCCTCTATCGACAAGGCACCTTCTGCAGACAGAGTCACTTCACCCTTATCGGCCATCCGGTAGGGGTACACCTTGACATAGATGATATCCCCGGTCCCCTGGATCGTTACTTCCTCTCCTTCGATCTTGCCCTTGTCATTTATTTTCTCCATAACGCCGCGTTCATCGCCGTACTCGATGACCCAGTCTATGCCCGGCGACGTGAATACCCTGACCGGACCGGTCCCGGTGCTCACGGCAAAATAAGCGGGCTTTTCAACGGATGCAACGGCTGCTGCCTCCAGCGACGGGGGAGCGGTGGTGGGGACCGTGGTCGGGATCAATGTCGCCGGTTTTTCTTTCACGGTAAACGTCTTTGTCCCTATATAGCCCTTTGAATCCGTGAAGCTGACCTCGTATATCCCGGGTTCGGTTATCGCCACTTTCTGGCTGAACTTCCCCTCCATACTGGTAGTGACATACTCGGGTCCGAATATCACCTTGTTGTCAAGACTGACCACTTCGATCTGCACTCCCGAATTGACCAGGTCTTTAATTGACCCCTGAACTTCAAGAGAGCCGTCGAATACCTGGGTCAAATCTGACGTGATGATAATTTCATCGGTCCGGTCGATAAGTTCAACGACGCGGAGCGTGGTTGACCCGCCGAGATACGAATAGCTGCCGATCTCCGGCACTTCCACCTTGTACTGGCCTTTCTGCAGGCCCTTGGTATCGAACACGACATTAAATTCCTTATCGCCCTGTATCGTGACGGTGTGCCTCGCAATCTCCTCGGTCGTGTAATCGGAACGATATAATACGATATCGACACTGATCCCCGCCGGGAGGGTACTCGTACCGTTTATCACCAGCGGAAGTCCCACCTGTAACCTGGACGGGGCGCTGATACTGATCTCGTACGCAGAGACCAGTCCTGTTAAACATACACTTGCGATGAGCAGGATGATGATCGGCCTGATACCCTGAATCCTGCATTGTTTTCTCTCCATTTGCTCTCCTGCTGGCATGAATCATCACCTATTTGAACGTATTGATTAATAAAAGATACATTTCGCCTCGGTTGCGCAAATCCCGCGTATATATAAATCATAATTTTCGGTTGAATACCTTTCCGGTTCCGGCACCCCCGCCTTTCTGCCTGAAGGGTTTATACTGTCAGGACCAATAATGATACAGGGTCATTATGCCGGAATCGATTGAAAAACCACTCGCCTGCTGGAGAGGTACTGACAGGTATGAGAAACGTATACTTGATACGCTTACCATAATATTCAGGACCGGAGGATGTGAATGGAACCGTTGCAGGATGTGCAGTTACCGGCATGAACGGTACTACGATCGTACGCAGAAAGAACTGCAGGGCCTGGTCCGCCAGCAGATGCAATGGGTAAAAGAGAACCATTCCCTCGACGGGATTGACATGATTAAAATTTTCACCTCCGGCAGTTTTTTTGATCCAAAGGAGGTCGACCCTGAAACGAGGGAGTATATTGGCAAAATGCTCGCCGGAAAACTCGTTGTGGTCGAGACCCGGCCCGAATATATCCAGGAACCCGCCCTTTCCGGGTTTATTCGGTCAATTGACACCGGAGAATGGAAGACTCCCCTTTATGTCGCTGTCGGCCTTGAGACGACAAATGATTCAATACGGGAAAAGTCCATTAACAAAGGATTTTCGACAGTAGACTTCTGGAACGCTGCAGATACCGCACGAAAATCCGGTTCCGGCGTCAAGGCATACCTTCTCATGAAACCTTTGTTTCTCACCGAAGACGAGGCACTTATTGATATGGAGAACTCTATTGCCGACATCCACCGGCGTGTGGATATGATCTCCATGAACCCGTGCACGGTCCAGAAAAATACCGAACTGGAACGGTACTGGAAACAGGGAGCGTACCGTCCCCCGTACCTGTGGAGTGTCCTCTCCGTGCTGCGTTCCTCACCGGTGCATATCCTCTGCGACCCGGTTGGAGGCGGTCACCAGAGAGGTCCGCATAACTGCAGGAAATGTGACCGTGACATTGTTGCAGCTATCCGCGAATATTCGCTCAATGCAGATAGTAAAATCCTGCAGGACGCAATGAATACCTCCTGCGAATGCAAAAAAGAATGGGAATTTGTCCTGGAGCATGAAATGCCCTATTCCATGCCCCTTACCCGGTAGAGTTCCCGCTCTGTATATCAAGCTGTTTCACGAGCAGGGGAAGAAATGTGCCTGCATCGCTGACGACTCCTATTGCCTGCATCGTTCCCCTGTCCATCAGCTTGGTAACCGATGACGGGTTGATATCCACGCATATCGTTTTCACGTGGGACGGGAGGCAGTTCCCGACCGCCACGGAGTGCAGCAGCGTGGCAACCATAAGGACCATTCCGCAGTCCCTGATGTGCTCCCTCATCCGGTCCTGCGCAACCATCACGTCAGTGATCACATCAGGGAGAGGCCCGTCGTCCCTGATCGAGCCGGCAAGGACAAACGGTACGTTATTCTTCACGCACTCGTACATGATCCCCCCGGTAATCACACCGTCTTCAACTGCTTTTCTGATGGACCCTGCCCGCATGACTTCGCTGATAGCATAGAGATGATTCTTATGCCCGCCGGTCACCGGTTTTCCGGTACAGATGTCCATCCCGAGTGATGTCCCAAAGAGGGTATACTCCACGTCATGTGTTGCGAGGGCATTGCCGGCAAACAGGATATTGATATACCCTTTCCTGATCAGCTCTGCAAGCGCCCGGTCAGCGCCGGTGTGGATGATTGCAGGTCCGCCGACAAGCGCTATTTTTTCCCCTTTCTTGCGGACTTCCAGTATTTCCGCGGCAATCTTCGCAATAATTGTTTCGCTGGGGCGCTCAGGGGATACTGTGCCATGCATGAACTCAAAATTGCTCATCTGCCTGGGCCGCTCAGGGGGGGTGACCCGGACACCGGCCTCTCCGACAACGACGCAATCCCCTTTCCGCAACTTGGAGAGGGGCGTGCAGGCCGCTTTTTTCGTTCCGGTGTCCACTACGATGAGACAGTCCATCTCTATATTCTCGACGGGAAGCCACTCTCCCATGTATTTTACCGATGTCCGGTGATGGGTCGTCGAATAAAATCCCTTGGGCACGATGCGGTCTCCTTCGGCAGGGATGACGGTGATGTCCTTGATTTCAAGAAGGCGGGCTCCGTAGCGGTGAATTTCACTCAGGATCTCAAAAAGCCGGGAATCGGTATCTGCATTGACCTTGAGGCGTGCATAGCTCGGATCGGTCTTTCGCTTCCCGACATTGAATACGACAATTTCAAAATTGCCTCCCATATCCATGATCCTGTCAAAGACCTTTGTCATTATCCCTGAATCAATGACATGACCTTCGAGCTCAATTTCCCGTGAGACCTGCATAGAGTTATATATCGGTTCTGATTGCTTATATTAGTTCTCCAATATGACCATAAATGATTCAGAAACAGAATTAAACAACGCAGGGGCGAAATCATACCATTCAAACCTCCCGATCCCCCTAAGGGTCCCGCGGTGATTACAGGGGCAGGGCGGACTTCATGTAGTCCTGGACACGCCTGAGCTCTTCA
>JBFYKV010000082.1:0-3887 GCA_041305745.1 Methanoregulaceae archaeon
TTTTACGAGCCAAAGAAAAATTACTTTTAAATCCATTTTCCGGAGTACTATTTAAAAAAGAGAGAATTCCCCGGGATTACCTGATAAAATGTATCTCCCGAAAAGAGTGAATGAGGGACAGGAAACCCCTCCGTACGCGTATTCCTGCCGTTCAGTTGGAATTGAGGTCCGGTGTCCGGGTTAATTCTATATAGCTGCAATAACAAAGTTTTTTAACTTGCAGCATGCTCCGGAGCAGTGCGAAGGGAGATGATGTACTGACAGACAAGAAGCAGAACAGCGGGGCCGGACCCGAGGAGATCATCAGGGTACGGCTGCCCCAGAAGAGGAACCGCGAGATATTTGCCTGTGCCGAACTGATGATGGGTGCAAACCATATCAGGGTCCGGTGTTTTGACGGCGTCAGCAGGATGGGCCGTATCAAGGGCAAGATAAAAAAGAAGGTCTGGATCCGCGAAGGGGACATCCTTATCGTCGTCCCGTGGAGTTTCCAGGACGATAAGTGCGATATCATCTACCGTTACACCGGACCGCAGGTCGAGTGGCTCAGGCGGAACGGGTACCTGTGATTTTTTGAATTTTTTGATTTTTTAAAAATTAGATGCCAATTATTGATACATTATATGATTTTACTATCAATTGTTTAACATTCTCTACCGTTAATGCTGCATCTGGCCCTGAGTTATTATTTCCTGGAAATTTTGAAAAAGAATTATTCCATGCAACTTTGTAATTATTCTGTGGATCTGGGAAATATGTGATAGTAATTTTTTCTGGGGGGTCAAATGGAATAGATAATTCATACTCAGGTAATGTACTGACTTTCATCTGTACTGTTCCTATTCCAGTCTGAGTCAATTGTGATTCTGAATAAATCTGGATAAAGGTAATAACTAAAGAACCAGTGTCTGAATCGTAAAACCATCGTGGATCTGAAATCATTGCAGATCCGGTAAGGTCACTCCAGTATCGTTTGTGGACTGCCCCATTTTCGAGACTGACGACTGCAGTTCTATCATCAGACTGGTAGGATAACTCGCCCGGGAAAAATTTGTAAGGAGGATTTGGAAGGAGATCTGCTCCTGAACTATTTTTAATCTGGAAATATTGAGCCAAAGGATCAGGTTTTTTTACAAACAGTGTACCCCCGCTTACCTGCATGGTGGTTTCAGCATAAGGGACATTCTTGTAGGTCAGGCTGTTGATATCCGTCTGGATAACGATCATGTTTCTCTCCATGTTCCTGATATTTGCATTCGCCTGCTCATTCAGGAGGAGCGGGTACCCGTAAAGCGTGATTAACCCGATACCGGTCATCATAATCCCGAATATCAGGATATATCCAATAGTTTCCGAAACGGCTGATTCCCGGTTTTTCACGATCTCTTTTTTCGTCATGGTTGTGGGTATTTATAGTCGATCTCGTTCAGTCCGCTGGCGGACATGCTACCTGTACCCAGTCCAAATCCGGTTGCCCCGATTCCTGCAAGAGACACGTTATAGTGATATGAATCCCGGGAGATCATAATTTTTTGGTCATACGTCCGTGGCGGTTCACCTGAGATGATCTCAACGCGATAATCTTTTCCTGCAACATCGTCCGGAATATTAAATGTAGTGTTTATTGTTGCTGTATTGTAGGAAGGGATGATTGCATAGAGATCTACAATTCGTGTACTCACCCCGTTTCCAATATCAACAAAGGCATGCTCTGTCAGGATATTTGTCGGCTGTTCGATGAATACGGTGGTCACAAGAGGTATGGTGATGATCATGAAGACCATCAGTATCCCTGAGATAAAGATATACTCGACCAGGCTGGAAACAGCGTCGTCATCCTGAATCCGTTCAGTAATCCCAGTAAACAATCGTTTCGTCATAACTTGTGATCCCGTTATTGTAATGAATTTTCCAGTTCGAGGAGACCGGAGGCGCGGTAAGGTCGACAACCGCATTTTTTCTCTGAAGTGATAAAGCAGTAATATCAAGGGTCATATTTGTTCTGTTTATCGAATCGGTAAAATTCAGGGTTCGTACTTCACTTCTCAAATCCTGGATATCCGCTTTTGGAAATTCGATCACACTTTCGGCAGTGGTCTGGCCGACGAGAACTGACTGGTTGATGATGATCGCAAGGAAGAAAATTCCGATGCTGATGATAAACCCGATAAGGATAATCCACTGGGCATCGTCATCGATCATTCCCTCCATAATGTCACCTCGAGTAGCACGGTCTGGGGAGCAGTCCGGGCCTTCGATTCAATTCCATGCAAAACGTCCCCCTTCTGAATATTCACCCACCGTGTGACTACGACCGCATTTTCCCGGTAGTAGGGGTATCCGGAAAAAGGGAGTGAATCTACAGAATTATCTTCTTTCCTGAAAAAAACCGATGCATTGTATTTTATCCGATCAGTATTGCCATTCATAGTATTGCACAACTGCAAAAAAGTCTGGTTGAACCAGATTGGTTCATTATTCTCAATATAATATTCAAGGTCGCTCTGACTGTATTTTCCAAGCGCATTATCGAAGGAATCCGGGGTATCCATCACTGCGAGAACATCGTTTCCCAGCGTTTCAAGCTGCATGTCGGCGATATGAGTCTCGCCGGGTGTGATGACGGATGTCGAGGAAAGCACGATATAAGTGGTGAGGAGCATAAGGAAGGCCGCCGCAATCCCCTCCATCGTGTAAATCTGGCCTTCTTCGTTTACCATATACGTACCTCAAGGATGGCGGGAGTAAGATTTGGGCGAACTGGCGGGGTCAACGTCTGGTTCATGTAACTTGCACCGGGTGTTACATTTGCCGAAGTATCAAAGTCATAATTAATCCGGATATTCACCTGATTTGCTGAAACTTCTGAAACCTTCCCTATGAAAAAGCCGGCAGGAATATCTACGTAAATAAAGGAAGAAATATTAGTGATTTGGGTTGTCGAGGATGAACCCTTATCGGTAATTGCCATCATGCGGCTTTGAGGCGGGCTCACGTACGTTCCTGATATATTTGAGTAATAGGAATAATATACCCGGTCCAAAGTAACATTCTGGTTATTTTTTGCGATATTAGAAATATTGGTGAGATTTATCCGTAGTTCCTCCTTCATGGGGTCAATCCAGTAGACAGGACCACGTGTCCTGTCAAACATCTCTGTAGTAATGATATCGACATAGAAATTCGGATCCGTCCCCTGGAAATAATACATGTCAAATTGTGCTAAACTCGGATCTTTTACCAGGATAACCCTTCGGATATAGCCGTACTGCGAATTTTCGTTGTATGGTTCACCAACGCCGGTCAATTTTACTCCATCACTGACCCTGATTACCGAAATATTATAGTGATAGGGATAATCCCCAAAAATTACCCTGTTCCGGTAATCCTCCGGTAAATTATAGATTCCGGTATCACCAAAACTCTCTATCTTTTTCGGGGCAAGGATGTGCGGAGTACTCTTATAGGGGGTCATCCCGAACCGCAACACCATGTTTTTCTGCGACTGGCCGATGAACTCCCACTCGTTAAATGGATTGAGGATAAGTACGCCGGGAAACGCATTCGGTTCACCCGGATCTTCTGCCAGAATAACACCGGTCCGGTAGGCAACCGCATCATAATCAATAGTCCTGCTCTGAAGTCCGACCAGCAGCCCTGACACGAAGGTTGCAACGAGGATCAGGGTAACCATAAAAATACTGAACCCGATAAGGAAATCTATGGACAGCTGGGCAGAATCATCAATCATGGAACGACCATCGTAAATTTTCGAATGAAGCGGTATTATCTCATACAGCAGCGATTTATGAACAGACTTCTGCCTCTTTTGGTATAAAAAACCTGCGGGTTCTTTTTCAGTCTATATTAACGGCTTAATTCAAAAA
>JBFYKV010000083.1:0-5651 GCA_041305745.1 Methanoregulaceae archaeon
CCCGATAAGCAGCGCACCAATAGTAAAGAGAATTGCCACTGCTGCCATATACAGGCCTGCTGTCCCGCCAAACAGCTCTTTTAAATTAGCCAGGAAAATGATACCGAACGAGAGGAATATCAGGCCGATAGAGGCGTTTGAGACAATTTCCATGACTTTGAGGAATTTTTTGGCCGTAACCGGCACCTTGTCCCGGATAAAAATGCCTGCGATAATGGGGATGAGGATCAGGACGACAAGGTTGACTGCCACCTTTGTCGGGTCCATGTGAACTCCTTCCATGAGATAGGGGAGCAGTAACGGCATGAGCACGATAGTGACCACGGTCATAAGCACGGTCATCGAGACGGCATAGGCGATATTGCCGCCGGTGAATTCCGCCACCTTCGGTGTTGACGGGGCACCGGCCGCGATACTGACCAGGATTAATCCTGCTGCCATTTCTTTGCTGACCGGGAAGATATAGATCAGGATAAACGCAAAGATCGGGACTACTACAAAATTTGCAAGAAGCGTAAAGATGACGAGCCGTTTGTTTTTTAGTGGTGAAAAAAGGTCACCAATGGTAACATTGAGCCCCATGACGAGCATGCTGCTCACAATAAAGGCAAGGACTGCCAGGTACCCGATAACAAGCAACGGACCGGCCATTTGAAAAACACCTTTCCTGCTCTGTTACCCTTTTTACCGGATAAGGGTTCTCTTTGCTTTTTCCTGTGTAAAGACCGGCTGGTATAAAAAAAGTGATGGCCCGTCTATTCATTGAGTGGCGAGATTTCTGGGTATACCAAGGTCCATATGAGGTTGAATCTGGCCGGGTACGGTCATGTTGATAGTGAGAGGCCACTGGCCGCCCATCCGGACATTAATGCTGAAGGGAGTGCCGGGACCGATAGGGGTACCCGGGTAGACAAGGAGAGTAAAGACCTCGTTTGGATCCAGGAAATCATCGGTGTTGGCTGATGTGCCTTCACTAATCCCGGATTTTCCACCGACCGTCCAGGCAGGTTTTACCAGTGGGCGGTTGTTACTGAGGGGAAGTTCTTCGATGTTACCGTTGGCAGTGAACCAGATCCGGGTCTTTCGCATGTCGATTGAAGGTGGCCCTTCAGGTCCCTGCGTGAACTGCTGGATCCTGACCGGTAGGGAGACGAGGCCCATCTTCGACGGGTCTGGTGAAGGATTGCTGACCGCTACACCATAGACCGTCCCGGATATATCCTGGTATCCCATGACATCCGACGCAATTGCCGGGGGGTACGGGACATTCGAGAGTTTGGTCCCGACGGCCGATCCCCCCATGAAGAACGGGTAAATGAACAGCGCAACCAGAAAGAGCCCGATAAATATTGCAAGAACGAGGAGCCCGAATGCAAAGCCGATTGCTCCATCGTCTCTCTTTAATGGATTCATACTCTTCAATATCCTGAAGAAAATATAATGGTATGCAAGGGATTCACCAGGTATGTATCAGGAACTCCAAAAATAAAGTGGCCTTATAAATTATGCAGATTTTATAAGATTTTCGTATAATCGATATCTATATTATCATGAGAATAAATCAGTATTCATCGGGGGGATAATCGTTTCATCACGAAATGGCCATGATGCAGATCTTTCAGAACCCGGTTTCTGGGATATAATACCCCTTCCTTTTTTGCTGGTCGATTCAAAGACAGGTAGTATCCAGGCAGTCAATACTGCAGGACAAATCCTGCTTGGATGTGGATCGCATCATACACCGGATTTTTCAATAGATGATATTCTCCCCCTGGCAGGTGCCCGGGAACAGAACCGGATAGAGGGGTACCCCTGCCGTACAGAACTTCACGATCTGAATGGCCGTACAAAGGACGTACATGTCTGGATACATACCCTCCTTTGCCGCGGGAAACCGATGGAAGGACTGATCATCATGGAAACCGGGAAAGTCCCCGAAGAAGCAGGGAGATATACGCCCGGATCGCTCCAGGAATTGGACATTTTAAAGCACCTTTCCGAAGGAATTGTCTTTATCGATATGAAGGGGGTCATCACCTACTGGAACAGGGGTGCAGAAAAAATCCTCAGGATCCCGGCATCAGAGGCGTGCGGGAGATCCGTCTGGGAAGTCCAGTGGAGCCTGCTTCCCGAAGACCTCCGGACACCTGATGCCCTTTCCCGCATGAAAGATGCCGTAAAAAAAATCATTTCAGAGGAAGGCCACACAAAAGAGGATGTTATTATTATTACACCTGACGGTGACCGCCGGATTGTTTCGACAGAAGAATGGGTCATTCCCTCTCCCCGGGGGTCTGTATTTTTTATTGTTATACAGGATATCACGTCAGCCATTGAATTCCAGGCCCAGAAAAGGCGTCTTGACCATGACCTCTCCGGCTGGGTAAGAGAACTCCGTTCGCTCTTCCGGCTCTCAGAACTATTAAAAGATCATTCGCTTTCTCTTGATAGTCTCTGCCAGAATCTCCTTGAGATTATTCCGGGCGCACTGCAGTATCCTGCAAAGGTGGAGGTACGGATCTGTGTAAGAGGGTTTTGTCAGGTCTCTACCGGTTGGCAGGAGCATTTCCGTTATCTGGAGACTTCCATCTTGGTGAAAGGTCAGGCCGAAGGGGAGATTGGGGTCTATTATTCAGATACAAAACGAGGGATGTCACGATACCCGTTTCTTCCGCAGGAGATAGAGCTCCTCGGGGTCATCGCCCAGAGGACAGGTGAATTTATCGAGCGGATGGATACCTACACCTCACTGGAAGCGAGTGAAAAGAAGTTCCGGGAAATAATTGAACGTATCTCGGATCTCATCCTGCTCTCTGACGAGAAAGGCCGGATTATTTTTGCATCGCCCTCTTTCGAAAAAATCGCAGGCGAACCGTATTCAGTCCGTTTCCATGACCTGCTTACCTGGCCTCTCGACCGGTCAGATCTCGATGCAATAACCGGTGCATTTGAACGAAACTCCAATGGCCAACAGATTTCGGGACTTGAAATCGCAATTCCGGACTCTGACGGGTCTCAGAGGATCTGTGAATTCAACAGTAACCCGATTTTTATTGCCGGCAGTTTTAAAGGGATTCAACTGGTCGGCCGGGATATTACCGAGCGTAAAATGAACGAGGAGGCCATACAGCAATCTGAACAGCGCTATAGCCATCTCATCGCGAACATCAATGATGCTCTCTTTTCGCTCGATATAAACGGAAAAATAACCTACATGAGCCCGGTTATTACAGGTATGACCGGTTATGCCCCTGATCATCTGCTCGGGCATACCTACGAACATTTTATTTTTCCTGATGATTTTCCTGCCGTCAGGGACAGTTTTCAAAAAACGCTTCTGGGGGAATCCGTTAAAACCACGTTCCGTATTGTCACGGCAGCCGGTGACGTCAGGTACATGAAGACATCCTCCCGTGTTAACCGTGACGGGGAAAAAATCTGTGGAATAACCGGAATCCTGACTGATATTACGGCAGAAAAGAAGCTCGAGGAGATTAAAAGAGAGCGGTTTGTCGAGATTGAACAGAACCTTGAATACCTGGCCATCCTGAATGACAAGATCCGTAACCCCCTCTCGATTATCACCGGGATTGCGGATGCAATGGATACTCCGGATAAAGACATGATCCTCAACTGTGTCTGGGAGATTAACGGCATCATTCAGCAGCTTGACCGGGGGTGGCTCCAGTCAGAAAAGATAAGGAAGTACCTTATCAAACATTATGGATTTCCTGGTACGGGCAGGTGAGACATGAGTGGAAGCAGGTGCAGGAGATTATTCGATTATCGTAAAGAGAATAAGACGGATATGGAAATTAACTGGAAAAAAATGACTGTTTTACCACCAGAAGGGGGGCTGAATGAACGGTAGTATAAAACCCGGTGTAACCGATACGGGAAAGAGACCAAAAGCAGCGTTACCGAAGAAGAAGACCGTTTTCGTCGTGGATGATTACCCGGTCCTCACCCGTATCCTGGCAAATATTATAGCGGAACAGGGATACGAAGTGCATACTGCATTCAGTGGTTCTGAATGTATTGAAAAACTAATATCCCTCCGGCCGGATCTTATCATCCTCGATATTTTCATGGAACCAATGGATGGCATGGAGACACTTCGCCGTATAAGGGAAGATCCGTCTACCTGTGATATCCCGGTTATCGTCCTCACGGCTAAACAACCAACCCCGTCGGATGTCACTGCATATTCAGAGCGGATCGATGATTATATTATAAAACCAGTCCTGTCTGACTATCTTGTACGTACCCTGTCAGGTTTTTTCGAACGCCGGAAGCAGAGTGAAGAGATAATTCAGGAGGCAGGGCAGGTGGGAATTGATCCCGGGCTGATAAATGAATATATAAAACTTTCTCGTGATATTTATCTTCTTCATCGTTTTTTCCGGCATCTTGATATCCCCCTGTCAACCGGGGATACAAAACTGTCTTCAAAAGAGGATACTGAGTTATGGCTGGATCATATCAACCATGAAATCCTTGTAAAAGAGAAACGTTTCAGGGAAATTAACGACATCCTGGAATCAAATAATGTTTTAAGGCATACCAATACGATGTGAATGAAAAGGAAACATTCTTTGCCTCTTTTTTGCCACCGGGAAATTTCAGATGGAGTGCAGATTTATCGTCAGGCCCGGGCCGGCGATACGAGCAAATAATATAACGTCCGTTCGGGTGAATATCCGTATTTAAAAAACCGTTGTTTGTCTGCCGGATTTTTTTTCTTACCGGCAGGAATGGAGCAAATCCCGCCTGGTTTAAGGCCGGTTTTTCATTATGGGCTGGCACCTTCCGGGTTCCCGCCGGTAAACCTGTACATTCCTTTTGGTACTGTAATTTCAAACCGGGCACCTTTGCCTGGCTCTCCGGTCTCATCGATGGTAATGCCGGTAATCGCAAGGATCTCACGCGAGAGGAAGAGCCCGAGCCCGGTGTTTTTTCCAAATCCCCGTGTGAAGAGCTTTTGTTTGTCTTCGGCACTTATCCCGGCCCCGTTATCCTCGAAGATGATAACGAGACCTTTCTCTTCCTCGTGTGACGATACCGAGATTGAGGTCATCCCGTCTCCTCCATACCGGAGTGCGTTGTCAATGAGGTTGTAAAAGACCTTTTCAAAGAGTTTGTCAGCATAGACCTCGAGATCGTTCCGGTCGATGAAGACGGCAACATCACGCACAGGAAGGTTGAAAGTCGCCTGCCTGAGACTTTGATTGATATTCATCCATACCGGTGCCTGCATCCCGAGCTCCTGGTATTCCCGTGTGAACTCGATCTGGCGCTGGATTGTCTTTGCGGCCAGCATTTCTACCTCGATAAACTGGCGTTGTTCAGGGTCGGTGACATCCTCAAGGGCCATATCGAGGTACCCGATGAGCACCATCAGCTGGTTGAGGATATCATGGCGGGTGATGCTCGAGAGCAGGTTTAATTTCCTGCTGGCAAGGGCAAGGGCATCCTCGGTCATCTTCCGCCTGGTGATATCGGTACAGAATCCCATTACGTTCCCATCCGGGAGCATTACTGCATTGAGGATGACCGGGACAAGGGTCCCGTCTTTTCTTTTTAGCGGAATTTCCAGCGCCATCCTGCGTTTTTTTATGAGTTCTTGAAATGCAGCGTTTGCCGTTGCGAGA
>JBFYKV010000084.1:0-4911 GCA_041305745.1 Methanoregulaceae archaeon
TCCGGATGCGATGGGTGAAAAGAACGACAGGTGATATTGGATCCAACTCCTGTATAGCAGCCTTTCTCTGTGAGATGATATTAAGATTTATATCCGCACTATCCATGGCGCCGCAACGCAACCCTGCAGGACAGGATAACCCCCTCAAAATCTGTCACCGGGAGATATCTTGTGTCCGGATTCGGCCGAACAGGCCAGTTATTGATACTATCATGGAACCTTCCGGTCGCAGGCCCACCGTATGAAAACGCGGAACGCGTTTTCACGCCAAGGAGATGGTCACATATCTGCCAGGATCAGCCGTTTTCCAAGCACCTGGCGGAGGGCAGGACTCTTGAAATATTCACCCGGATCTTCATGATATTTCGGTTCCTGAGTTTCCGTACCTCCATTTTTGTCGTGATCTGCACCTGCCAGTACGCTTCGGTGCCTTCTTCATTACGGTAACTGACTAATTTCAAGAGTGTGATCGTCATGAGTTCGTTTGAGAGGGATCACCCGGATCTCCGGGTTCTCTTCAATGATCCGCTCCGGCTTTATCGATTTCACGAATGAATATTAATAATCCGGCCCTGTTACTCCTCGAATTGGGCAGGGATCAGTATTTAGGTACGGGGAGAAAGAAAATCCTGTACCATGACAGAACATAACCCGGAACCCGGGCTCAACAACCACAATAAGGATCCCGTTTCGCGTGAAGGTCTTCCCGCCGGGATTATCATTCTCCCTCTTGCGGAACCAGACGTGGAAGAGGCAGCCCGGCTCTATGTCGAGGTATTCCTCGCCGATGAACCCACCTCGCACCGCATTGCCCCGGATCCCGCCACCCTCCTTCCCTCTGCAGAATGGTATGTAAGGTCTCTTGCTGACAGGAATTTCAGTTTTATTGCACGGGACGAAAGGTCCGGGGACCTCGTCGGGTTTATCTTCTGCTATGACCTGAGCGACGATTTTGGGCAGGAAAAAGCCCGCTTTACCGCCCTTTTCGCCAGTTTCCGCGAGGCGATTGTCATGATTGATGAACTGGAGAACAGGTATCCTGACCTGAGCGGAGTATCCCCCGGATCAGTCCTGCATGCATTTCAGGGGGGAGTCGGGCGGAAGTACCGGAGGGCAGGGGTTTTTGCAGCCCTCGTCAGGCAGGCAGTTTCCTGTGCCCGCGACCGCGGGTTTTGGAAAATTATTGGCGATTGCACTAGTTCTGCATCACAGGAAATACTGGAGCAGTGCGGGTTCCGGGTGGAGGGATTTTTAGGGTATGATACGTTCACTATCGACGGTGTCCGGTTCTTTGACGGGCTTCCTGGCGGGATAACGTTGATGGTAAAAGACCTTTGAATACTTTCACGGGGATCCTCCTGCCGTCCCCGGATAATGCTCACAAAGTGCGGTAAAATTAAAAAAACCCTGTATATTACTTAGATTTGGTAAAAGGAGAATACAGGGAAACGGATCTGATGGAAGTCGAACCGGATAATCAGACTGATAATAAAGAGGGAATGGAACATCTCATCACCTGTTTTTTTAAATGAGGTGATGCGGGAAGAAGCAAACACCACTTCATCGTCGTCATCCTTCCTGACCATGGAGCAAAACCAAATATTTTACTGCAGAAGCGAGGGCCTTTTTTAGGCAACTACCGCACCTCTTCTGCACCGCTGGCTACGGGGTGGTGGAATGCAATGATTCGAAAAAATTCCCGGGAGAGGACCTCTGGCCGTGAACCTGCCCCTTCACCAACAGCATGCATCTCAAGCGCCTGTGCCCGGGGTGACGCGAACCGTACCTGCCCGGACGGGGTGGTCGAAGGCCCGCGATCCGCCGCCATGCCTGCGACGAGATCCTTCACAGGGCCTGTCGGTGATACCGGTATCAGCTTACCGATGAGATTGCATTTCATTATCTCCGGTATGGTGTTCACCATGGAAAGACATGTCCCCCGGGTAAAAAACTATTGCCTGGTCATCGCCAGGGACGACGAGGATGCGGACGTGGAAATAATGCCGGATATTGCCCCAATAAATATCAGAACGTTTATTGGGTGATACATTGAGTAAAATATACCTGACTAAAAGTCAGGGTAGGGAGGATAGATATTGAATTATGCATCGTTTTTTCTCATAGCGGCAGCCATTGCACTTTTCGTGCTCTGCCCGACAGCTCTGGCGGATATTCCGCCGACGGCCACCCCCGAAACGCAGGGTTTAGCCACATCGACACGCATGATGGTACTTGGTACAGCCACCGAGACTGATTCCCTGGTTTGGCAGGGCTCGAACCTGAACCTGGACGGGACCCTGAGTCACGCGGGGCACATTCTCGTGGATTTAAGCGGGACTGTTGCGTTGGTCCCTCACAACATTCCGGTCCTTGACGACCTTCTCGGTGACAACCCCGGCGAAGTGATGTATACCGTGGCGTACTCGGAGAATACCGTCGCAGACCAGGGACTGGTCTCCTACGCGAAGTCGTCTTCGCTGGATACCGCCAACCAGGTCGTTAACACGAGGAACTTCGAGACCTCGAAACTGTTGAACTTCGTCGGTTCGGAAACCGGCAGAGCGGTTTCTTCCGAAGATATGGTCCTGGACACCGCGGGATCGATTGATGTTACGGACGAGGTATTTACCTGTCCGTTTGCAGGAGATTCGACCGGTATCACCCCGGAGTTCTGCAACATCGTCGAGATGGGAAGCGACGTGGACATGACCCTCATGTCGCTCGCCACAACGGCGTCTGAGCGGAATGTCGCGGCAACCGCGGATGTGCCTGTCGCTGCCGATTACACGATCGCGGTGACCGGCTTTGGCGATGTCCCGGCATCGGGATCTGCATCGGCATCCATCAACGCCCACCTTCAGGAAGGTGGCCAGGCCAGATACATCAGAACATTCCCGTTCATGGGTTTCGGCGATGTCGATCAGTACATGCTTAGCGGGAAAGTGTCGGATGTCCAGTATAGTGAGACGACCACCGCATCCGGAGAGATCAGTGCGTTCTCGAAGGTGCTTTCTTACCAGTCGGGAATGCGGAGGGTATAATGAGACCGGCGTATCTGCTTATCGGGGTGCTGCTGTGTGTCTTGTGTATCGGAGCGGCATCGGCAGAGACCTACATCTTTGAAGGTACTACGGCGAACGGGCAATACTCCGCGACCCTTGTCGAGGGAGATGACGGTTCCGCTGCCTTGTCCCTTGCAGCAGTCTCGGGAGGGACGATGTCTCCCGGGTCTTCCGGGTCACTGGAAGACCCGGCACCCGTACCGACCGTCAACACGATGGTTTCCCAGGACCTTACGTTTGACGTCCAGAACGGCCAGGGATTTGCCGGATGTTCGGTAATCGGAGCGTCCGGGGATAAAGCCTCGACCGGCACCTGGATATCCGGTACCAGTGCCAATGTAAGCCAGGAGGCTGGCACTATTGATACGTCCTGGTGGGAGAATATAGCCCTAAACGGGGTCTATGCCGGCCAGGAGGTCCTCTCAACACCCGTCGGGGCTTTCACCCTCCCCGTCAGCTGCGGCTTCGTGAAATCCGCCACCTGGGCGGCGTCTGCGAAGGATGACAGCGCCCTTGTCGAGGTAAATTCAACCGGACCTCTGATGGTTCTTCAGGGAGCCACGGCAGGATCTGTTATCGCCGCTTTTGACCCGCTCTACGTCGGGGTGAATGGTGCGATTGCCGGACAGACAGGCATTGCCGGAACCCCCGAAGAGAGCGGGACTTTCCAGGTGGCCCCCGGCGGAAACGTAGATGTTTCTGGAACAGCTACTGACGCACAGGGAACCACGGCGAGTACCAGCACTCAGGTCGGGAACGGCTTCCTCTCCTTCGGCCAGGTCGTCGGTGCCGGAACTCTTGACGGTGCATACGACTTCTTCGGTGCCGGGCCCTCGGAAGGAATTCTCGGGGCCAACATTTCCGGAGCCTTTGCCGTCCAGGACGTATACGGCGACGGATCAGTTTCGTCCGAATCGAGCGCGTCGTCGGCAACAGGTCACAGCGCGAGCGCGGGACTGAACACCGACGGTGCATTCGAGTTTACGCAGGGAGCCCTCGCGGGTGGCCTTTCAGCGGGCTATAACACATCCAGCGCAGGAATCAACTGTGCCCTCGCCGGCCAGGGAGGGGCCTTCGAGACCAGCGGGACCGGGCTGCTGACCGGAACGGCAGGTGATGCGAACGGCAACTCCGTCTCCACCGGGACGACCCTGACTGACGGTTCGGCAGACCTGTTCGTCCAGGTCGTAGGATCCGGGAACGCGGACGTCAACCTCGATCTTGAGGACCTCTTCGGAATTCCAGGGGCTGGTCCCCAGGCGGGCATTTCAGGTGTCTTCGGCGGCCAGTACGTGGACGGTGACGGGTCGTCCGTTTCTGCCTTCACAAACGCAACATCGGAGGCAGGGAACAGCGCGAATGTCACGTTGAGCACCGACGGTACTTTCGATTACGGTCAGGGAGCCCTCGCCGGAAGTGCTTCGGCGAGCTATAACACCTCCACCGCCGGGATCGGCTACGCAGTTGCCGGCCAGGGGGGGTCCTTCACGACCAGCACCTCCGGGACCGGGCTGCTGACCGGAACGGCCGATGATGCAAACGGCAACTCCGTCTCCACCCTTTCTGGCGTACAAAACGGCTCGCTTTCCTTCTTCCAGATGGTGGGAGCCGGGAACGTTGATGCACACCTTGATGCGGACCTTATCGGAATAACCGATGATGACCCCGAAGGAAGTGCTTCCGGTGCATTCGGCATCCAGTACATGAACGGAGAATCTACCGACGGGATGCTCGGCTCTTTCACGGAAGGAGCTAACGGGGATAACGTTGCCGTTGTGGCAGCAGGTTCTACCGGGAACGTAACCGGATGGGTGGCACAGGGTGTTGTGGCAAGCGATGTACACGTCGA
>JBFYKV010000085.1:0-17247 GCA_041305745.1 Methanoregulaceae archaeon
TATTGAAGGGTACCTGCTTGCAAGTTCATGTGCCGGAATATCGAGGATATCTATGAGCACAGGACGGATGTCCCTGTAGAACGAAAAAGCCGTCTTGTAATCATTCCTTCCAAGCACACGCTCCTTTTTTACACCGGTGAGTGTTTCAAGCGCCCGGTTCCATGCGATAACCTTCTTATTCCGATCGACGATGAAGGTCGGGTCAGGCATGAACTCAACCGTGTCCTGCAGCTTTTCAAAGGTGCTTTTTAATGCCTTTTCAATCAGTTTCTGGTCCGTGATATCGACACACGAGAGCATTATGCTATTATTTTTTCCCGATTCGTCTGTCACCGAACTGACTGCCATCTGGGCAAAATGAGGAGATCCATCCGTATTTACAGACTTTATCTCTCCAACCCACTTTCCGCGATTCCTCGTCTCTTCGAGTATGTAGTCAAACCCTGGAGACATTCCGGCAATAGTGCGGGAAATCTCTCCGAGTCGTTTCCCGCGGATAGAATCGATCGGGGCGAGTTCAAACATCGAGATAAAAGAATTATTGGCAAAAATAAGTCGTTTTTCCTGACTGAAAATGGCTATACCATTGATAGACGAGGATATTGCCGTATCTTTAATCTTAAGTTCCTGTTCTGCTTTTTTTTGTTCGGTAATGTCTACAAAGGATGCCATAAACCGGACAGGATTTCCCGTTGCATCCGGGACGATGTTCGCCGAAAGCTGGGTGAAAATCTTCGTTCCATCCCTTTTTTTTACAACAGTTTCTCCAAACCATCCTTTTCCTTTTTGAAGTGTCCGGACGATATCAGTTATGTCCTTTTCTGTACCAGGGTCACCGTGAGAGAAAAATTCTATCGGTTTCTTCAGGATCTGTTCTTCGGTTTCGTACCCGAACATATCGAGAAAGGCATTGTTTGCATAGATAACTTGTCCGGTCAGGTCTGCAATCCCTATTGCGTTAATCGACGATGCAATGGCCATATCCTTGATTAAAAGTTCCTGTTCTGCCAGTTTACGCTCTGTAATATCCCGGCCGACAACCTGGTACTCGATTAAAACACCGTTTTCATCAAAAATTGCCCTGTTCGTCCACTGGTACCACTTGATATCCCCGTTCCCCCCTGAGACCCTGCTTTCAATGATATTCATCTGGTTTTCCCTGTCGAGCAGCAGGAGGGTCTTTTTGAGGCTTTTCCTGTCAATATCCAGGATATACTGAAATAAGTCGCCATTAAGGCATTCTTCATGTGTTTTATTGAAATACTGGCAGACGGCATCATTAATGAAGCTGATGGTGAAACCCGGTTTTACACGGAAGATCATCTCGGTCTGGTCCTGGACTATGGCACGATACCGTGCCTCATTCAGTCGGAGCTTTTTTTCATACCGTTTCGGAAGGGTCACATCCTCGATAATGACGGCAATTCCTTTTCCCCCATCCTCAAAAACGGTCGGGATTATTTTAACCCTGAAGAAGATTTTTTCACCGTTATGGATAAAATCGATATCTTTCTTCACTTCTCCCAGAGAATAGGCTTCTTTGATCAGGTTATCCTCCACGAGCATTTTTATTGGCTCAATACTGATCTGAGAAACAGAATTGCCAAGCACATCCTTTCGTTCCAACCCGAAAAATTCAAGAAAATGGTCATTGATATCCACCACGCTCATCTCATTGTCAAGGACAAGAATTAATTCCGAGGCGAATTTAAGCATTGAAGAAACCGGCACTCTTTGGGAGAGATAATACACCTTTGCATTTCCGTACAGCCTCATTTCAACCTGGCCGGTGATAAGGAGAATTTCAAGATATTTGGCTACTGAATTCCTGTTTACTTTCAGGATCTGGGATATGTCTGAAATTGTCAGGCCCTTTGGCCTTGATTTCAACAGTTTCTTAATCCGGACAATTTTCTCCTGATCAAGGATCATGGTATAATGATGATGCTCATAAGCCTGCATAAACATTTTGAAAACGGGGGATGAACAACAGGCCTCTGGTCATTGTTACGAATGCCGGTACAGCCGGATAAGATAGCTGCCGAAGCCTGCAATGAATTGCGTCCGGACCGGTGGGCCGGAACATTGAGTTTGTTATTGGAACCCTTCCGGAGGCACAGGCAGATCCGCTCCTGTTGAAACTTGTATTTTCAAACCTGCTTACAAATGCAATAAAATTTACCAGGGACCGGGATCCGGCCCGGATCGAAACAGGTGCACTCCGGCCGGCCGGAAAGGTAGTATATTTTATTCGTGACAACGGGGTCGGATTTGATATGCGGTATGCCAATACGATTTTCGGGGTCTTCCAAAGACTCCATACCGGTTCGGAATTCGAAGGCACGGGTGTCGGACTTGCAATTGTCCAGCGGATAATTCACCGGCACGGGGGAAAGATATGGGTGGAGTCCCGGCCCGGGGAAGGCACAACCTTTTTCTTCACTCTCAGGAGAGATCATGACAATGACTGACACCGGGATATCAGCTGATATTCTTCTCGTGGAAGATAATCCAAATGATGTAGAACTGATACTCCATGTATTTCAGTGGTGCAACTTAAGTGACCGGGTCCATGTCGCATGGAATGGTGAGGAGGCGCTTGATTTTATTTTCGGGAAAGGTGCATACGAAGGAAGAAATATTGACGACCGGCCAAAGGTAATCCTTCTTGACCTCAAGCTCCCGAAAGTTGACGGAATCGAAGTACTGAGGCGAATCAAAGGTGACCCGAAAACCCATACCATCCCGGTCGTGGTCCTGACATCATCCCGTGAGGACCGGGATATTATTGAGACCTATAACCTCGGGGTGAACAGTTATATCGTAAAACCTGTCCAGTTTGATGAATTTGCCAATGTCATCAGGGAAATGGGGTTGTACTGGAAGATGATTAACCAGCCTCCGGAATGAAGATATTCCCGGGTCAGGTACCGGTGCCGGTTCCGGTTTCATCACGTTCATCGAAGAAAGCCGGATAAAAAAATTCGTTTTTACCTGTACCGGCCTTGATGATACGATTCCGGATCCCATGATACGGGAGAATAAAACCGGGTTGTTCATGATAAAAATGTAGGAATTGTTATAAAATAGTAATTAAAAGATGTTTTAAGGTTGTATGTATTCTGATGGGTGTGTTGGACCGCATTTTTCCGGCTGATGAAAATCAGGCTGAACGGCTCTTCCAGAAAGGCAGCCGGTCTCTGAACCGGGGACAGTACGATCTCGCCCTCAGACAATTCAACGATGCCCTGTGCCTTGACCCCGGGCATTCCCTTTCATGGAACAGCAGGGGGATCACCTGCCAGGAACTTGGACTTGAAGATGAGGCCATGCGGTGTTTTGAGCGTGCCCTTGAGATAGATCCTTTTTTTAAGGAGGGGTTAAAAAACATGGGTTGCTCACTTCGAAAAATTGCTGCAAAGAACAAAGAGCCCCTCCCGTTGCTGGAAGCGTTGCGGTACCTGAATGAAGCCCTCCTCATAGATCCCGGTTATATTGACGCACTTCACGAAAAAGCCCTTTTACTCACCCTTATAGGGAAAAAAGAAGAGGCATTGTCGATATTTGACCGGATTCGCTCACAAAACCATGCATATGAATTTCCATGGGCGTTAAAAGGAAAAGTCATGTTCTCAAAAGGCCTTTTCGAAGAAGCTCTCGAATGTTATTCGAGAGCACTTGAACGTGATCCGGATAATTTCCGTCTTATGGTCGCAGAGGGAATGGTCTTTATCCAGCTGAAGCGGTTTAAAGAGGCCATTACCATCCTGCAGCGGGCAACAGAAGTTCAAGGCGATTTCGTGCCGGGATGGGTACAGCTCGGGCGGGCGTTCCGGAAAAACCATCAGTATGGTGATGCAATCGACTGTTTTGAACATGCATTCGCAATTGAACCGGGATCACCGGTTCATAAAAAAAGACTTGCTGATACGTGGTATGCCATGGGGAACCAGTCGCTGTTCCATGCCGGGAGATATGAACAGGCGGTCCTGTATTTTTCCAAAACAACTGAACTATTTCCGCGACATATTCAGGCGTGGTATTGCATGGGACTTTCATATAAAAAACTCGGGCATTACAAGGACTCGGCCCTTTGTTACCAGGAGACCCTCTCAATAGACCCCACGTTTATCGACGCATGGTACGACCTTGCATACATTTTCGATAAAACAGGTATGATCGACAAAAGCGTCATCTGTTATAATCACGTTATCCGGCTTGATCCATCTCATTCTGATGCATGGTACCGGGCCGGCCAGGCGATGATGGCCCTTCACAGGTATAAAGAGGCAGTTAATTACTTCAATGCAGTCCTGCGGCTTGATCCCTCCCATGCAATGGCGTGGTACAGCAGGGGGGAGGCAATGAAGATACTTGACAAAAAGGATGAAGCTGACTTCTGTTTTGGGAGGGTAAGCGAGATTGTAGGAAAGATTTGATCATCTTTTCCACCGGTAATCATAAATAGAAATTTCTATTTTGGAAAACCGGTCATGTTCATATACAAAGACTGATATTTTTTTCCCTTTATTGAATTCACGTATTTTATCGTCATAAATTTTACGAACGTGCCGCAGGGAGTTCTTTTCAAAATAATCTTTTATATATCGTAAAAACCGTATCTGGTGATCAAGGAATGCCATCTCGTATTCTCTGGTCTCGAGGTAAATCCGCCTGCAGTCACTTTCACTGCATTCTGAATGATAACATCCGTGCTCGTTGAGCCCTGAAATGATTCTCCAGTCGACCTTTCCGCGGTCGTCCGGTTCCTTGTGGATCATAAACGGGTAAATACGGCAGATTTTTGGCCTATTCTCATAGATGGTGCAGCGCCGGTCCTTTAAAAAGCAGCATTCCCCGGTTTCCTTTGTTTTAATGCAGTAACCGGCTACATAGAAGCTCCCGTGCTGATCACAGTAATCAAAACCCGGTGCCGGAAGCAGTGCACCGGGATCAATCTCCCTGATACGGTCCGTTTCACTGTCGAGGAGAAAGACATGGCCGTTAAAGTCCTTTGTACAGCATTTCGCACAAAAATTGCACTCGAACCCGACATCCCTGATAATCTCACAGAAAAGTTCCTCCGGGTATTCACCTACCTCACGGTATCCCTTTTCCAGCCCTTCAATCCGGGGTGTAAAGATATCGTGAAAGGATTTTTTTCCCATGGGATCTCTTTGATTTTTGTATATATCTGGCATTGAGCTGTCTTGTATTTTCCCCGGATGTTTTCGGATACCTTCAAGCAGTTCATCAAAAGAGTCCGGACCGAGGGTACGATGTTCCTTTGATCTCTCATCGTCAGGGAACGCCGCCCCGAGTGCCCCACTCTTTCTTAGTTCCTATAACGCCGACGGTCTTCGAAGCACTGGTTGATTCCATAATCGAACAGCAGATAGCCGGTCGCATTCCCGCAGGAAACACCGCTAGATCAAATTTTTATTATACGCGGAAAAGCACAGAATAAAATCGATAAAGACGTAGTTTTTCAATTTTTTTCAGAAATAAAAAATTCACTTGAGAATTTGAGGAGAGAAAATGTTTTTAATGAAACAGGGGAATTAATCCCAAATTACTAACCAGATTACAATACTTCTTTCAACCTTTTTTCTGCCATCCTGCAATATTTTACCGAAACATCAATTCCAATATAATCCCGGTTTAGTTTTTTTGCAACAACGGTTGTAGTTCCAACCCCATTAAACGGGTCCAAAATTATGTCTCCTTTATAGCTAAAGAGCTTTAATGCCCGGTCAACCAACTCTTCGGGAAACATTGCGGGATGTTCATATTTTGCCATTTTTCTTTCCGGACTAATCGACCATTTTGCAACAACCCATTTTTTAAATTCTTCTTTATCTATGTCGATATTTTCTTTACTTCCTTCCTTTTTCAAATCTCCTTTTGAGAATATTTCAAGAAATTCCCAGGTATATTTGAGATATGGGTTACTGGGACTTTTCCAACTTCCCCAGGCGGTATATTTACAATTATAATTATTTTTTTCCCACAGGATTTCTCCTTTCCAAATAAGCTTTTTTTGCATGAAATAGTGAGAAATTATATGATGACTGGGGATATAATCAGAAAATAATGGCTGAATATTTACAATAATTCTCCCGCCATATTTTAAAACACGAATACATTCATCAAAAACTGCGAATAATTTATTAAAATAACCTTCCCAATCAGTTCCATCCTCCGACGTATCATAACCTAAGCCAAAATTGTAAGGTGGCGAGGTAATAATAAGATCAATACAATTTGAAGGTAATTTTTTTAATTCGATCTCACTATCACCAACAATAATTTTATTCCGGTATTCTTCAGGCAATTTATTCATGCCTTTATTGAAATCGTTGTTGAACGTGTAGTAATATGAACCACGTTTTTTAACTTTATCCAGTCTATTCTCTACCTTTCTCTCTTTGTTATAATCTACATAAATCCGTTTTTTACCCTTTATTCCATAACTTTTAATATTTTCAATCTTATCGAATAGATCGAAAAACACATTTTTTAATTGTTTTGTAATATCAGGCGGGACTTTAGCCCCGTTGATCTGATTTGAAATGAATTTTTTAAATGCTTCAAAATCTAGCGATTTCAGAGAGAAATGGAAATAAAAATCATCTATCTCAAAGAAAAATCCGTTATTTTTAAATTTTCTTTCGATCGTTTGTAAAATCTCTTTCTCTTGTTTATTCAATGGATTTTCCAATGGAATTGAAATTATGATATATTGTGATTTAACATCATTATTCAGTTTATCGGGAGGATTCAAAATATCTGTCATAACGTCTGATATCATTCATTCCCCCCGCCATATCCATTCGAACTCTCTAATTGTAACGACTCTAACAGAACGACCTTGACTTTTTTCCCAACCCAGTCAATCGGAACATACACTCTTCCAGAATTTCCAGAGGATTTAACTGTTTTTTCAATTATTTGATAGGCGTTAATTTTTATTTCCATTAATTCTCTATCAATCATTAAAATGGATATAATGTATTTAATAATTATATATTTATTGCTTTTTATTAGATACTATATAATTACAAATTGGCATTTTTAATGAGGTCTGTATCACATTGTAGCGACATTTTTGACAAGTCGTGAAAAGTTATGATCCCCTACAAAAAAATACAAGGAAATAAAGAGAGTACGTAATTTTTTCGTAGCAAATTATGGATATTTAGAGGGGGAATATGAAAAATTTTCGATCACAGGTAATGGGTATGATACCATGACTTCTTGATCGTCTCTACAACCCCCTATCACACCACACATCCCCATTAAATAAAAAACTTTAATTCTTCTCCTTCTAACTCCATCATCATATGATAAAGGTTGCAATCAACGGGTACGGGACAATAGGCAAACGTGTCGCCGATGCAGTCGCGGTCCAGGAAGACATGGAGATTGTCGGGGTCTCAAAAACAAGGCCCAGCCACGAGGCATTTATCGCAAAACAGAGAGGCTATCCGCTCTATATTGCTGACATTGCAAAAAAGCCTGCCTTCGAAAAGGCCGGTATCCCTGTTGCCGGGACCGTCAATGACATGCTCAAAGCCGCCGACGTCGTCGTGGATGCGACGCCGGGGGGCATAGGTGCAAAAAACAAGGCGTTATACGAGAAATACGGCATCAAGGCCATCTGGCAGGGCGGTGAAGACCACGAGGTTGCAGGGTTTTCATTCAACTCTGACTGCAATTACCATGAGGCCATCGGCCGGCAGTTCGTCCGTGTGGTCTCGTGCAATACGACAGGTCTCTGCAGAATAATCCACGCAATGGACAGGGAGTACGGAGTCGCCAGGGTTCGGGCGGTCATGGTCCGCCGGGGCAGCGATCCCGGGGATATCAAGCGGGGACCTATTGACGCCGTCGTTTTAAACCCCGTCACCATTCCCAGCCACCACGGTCCCGATGTCCAGACCGTGCTCCCCCACATCCCGATTGTCACCCTTGCGATGATCGTCCCGACCACGATGATGCATATGCATGTCGTCCAGATGGACCTGAAATCAGAAGCCTCCCGCGAACGGGTCCTTGAGATCATCGAGAAAAACCCACGGCTGGGCCTTGTCCGGAAAGCGACCGGGATTACCAGTACCGCCGAGTTAAAAGAGTACGCCATGGACCTAGGGCGTTGCCGCTCGGACCTCTGGGAGAACGGGATTTTTGAAGAGTCGGTATCCGCCATTGGAAAAGAACTCTACCTCTTCCAGGCGATCCACCAGGAGGCTGACGTCGTCGTCGAGAATGTTGATGCCATCCGCGCTATGACGGGAGCCATCACCGATCCGAAGAAATCCATTGCGATGACAAACGAGGCCATGAATTTTACTGCCATCTAGAAGAAGCATTAACTCTTTCCATCACCCATTATTTTTGAATGGATGCATACTCTCTGGTGACGAGAAATACTGTCGAAATCGTCACGGATGATGAACTGAAATCTCTCCTCCAAAAACCCCGGAAACGGGTATATGCAGGATATGAGCCGAGCGGGGAGATCCACCTCGGCCACATGGTCACTGTCAACAAGCTGGTGGACATGAGGGACGCCGGCTTTGAAGTGGTCGTCCTTCTTGCAGATCTCCATGCCTTTCTCAACCGGAAGGGCACCATGGAACAGGTCCGGGAACTTGCAGATTACAACCGACGGTGCTTCGAGGGGCTCGGCCTGACCGATGTCGAATATGTCCTTGGTTCAGAGGTGCAGTTAAACCCTGAATATGAACTGATGGTGCTCAGGCTGTCGCAGCAGATCACCCTCAACCGGGCGACCCGGAGCATGGACGAAGTCGGGCGGCAGATGGATGCCCCGACCGTCTCGCAGATGATCTACCCTATCATGCAGATGGTCGATATCGCCACCCTGAAGGTGGACGCCGCGGTGGGCGGCATCGACCAGCGAAAGATCCACATGCTTGCACGGGAACACCTCCCCCCGGCAGGGTTCCCGGCACCGGTGTGTATCCATACGCCAATACTGAACGGCCTCGACGGGAAGAAGATGTCATCTTCCAGTGGAAATTACATTTCGGTCGCAGACACTGCCGATATCATCGAGAAGAAATGCCAGAAGGCATTCTGTCCCCCCGAATGCGAAGAAAACCCCATCCTCCAGATATTCCAGTACCATATCTTCCCGCGGAACGAATCAGTCGTCGTAAAACGACCTGAAAAATTCGGAGGAGACAGGGAATTTTCCAGCTACCAGGATATCGAAGATGCCTACCGCAGGAGTGAGATCCATCCGCTGGACCTCAAGAAGACCGCAGGGAGATACATGGCAGAGATCCTCTCCTGTGTACGGGATTACATGCATTAAACCGGTGACCATCACGTGAGTTACGATCGCAGCGAAGACGGATTTGACCGGCAGATCGAGAAGCTCGGGATCAGGATAAAGGATATGGACCAGTTAAAAGTACGGGAGGATGTATTCGATGAGATAACCCTCCTTTCGCTGTATAAACTGGTCCACCGGAAATGGATCACTGCAATCGGTGGCTCCATCAGCACCGGGAAAGAAGCGAACGTTTTCTTTGGAGAGCGCGGCGAGCAGGACCTTGCCATCAAGATCTACCGGATCCGGACCGCCAATTTTAACACCATGAGCGAGTATATCATCGGCGACCGTAGATTTTCCGGAATCCGGAAAAACAGGAAAGATATTGTCTTTACCTGGACTAAAAAGGAGTTTTCAAACCTGATGCGGGCGCATGAGGCCGGGTTACCGGTCCCTCTTCCCCTGGTATGGGACAGGAACATTCTCATCATGGAATTCATCGGCGAGGACGAACGGCCGTATCCACAACTCAAAAATGTTCACCTCGATGACCCGGCGGGAGTATATCAAACGGTACTCTTATACATCGGGATACTCTATAAAAAGGCGGGCCTTGTCCATGCAGATTTAAGCGAATTCAATATACTCTATGGAAACCAGCCATATATTATCGACATGGGACAGTCGGTCACCCTCGATCACCCCCGGGCACAGGTCTTCTTAATGAGGGATATTATCAATATCAACAGGTTCTTTAAAAACAAGTGCGACGTCAGGAACCCTGACGCGATATTTACAGAGATTACCGGAATTACCAGGCCGGCGAGTACGACAGGAGATATGTAAAATGATACAGGAAATAAAAATTACCGGAAACAGGATTGGAGTCCTAATCGGGAAAGGGGGCTCCACCAAGAGGTCGTTTGAAGAAAAGACTAAAACTACCCTTTCTATCGACAGCGAAGAGGGTAGTGTAAAAGTTGAGGGCGAAGATGCCGTCCTGCTCCTCAGGGGAGTTGAGGTTATCCAGGCAATAAACAGGGGTTTCTCACCTGAGCGGGCATTTATACTCTTCGAAGATGAGGACCTGCTGCTGGATATCATCGATCTCTCCCGTATTTCTGACAGCCCGGGGCAGCTCGATCGTCTCCGCGGGCGGATTATCGGAAAAGACGGGCGTTCCCGCGAGCAGATCGAGAACATGACAGAAACGGAGATATCTGTCATGGGTAAGACCATCGCGATAATCGGGCTTCCCGAACAGATGAAAGTCGCGAGAAACGCCATCGATATGCTCCTGAAAGGGATACCCCACGAGGCAGTCTACAGCTACCTCGAGCGTAAGAAGCGGGAAGCGAAAGAGAATATGATTGACTATTATTACTAGTCAAATAGGATTATATCCGGCTCACGGGCGCAGAAAAGGATGATTTCCAGTGGAAGTCAAATTGCGATCATCTAGCTTGATTTATAAATCAGCGGGATCTCCGTCTTGCGTTGAGTGGAATTAAAGGGGTATACAGGATGAAAATTCAGGATCTGCCGGTCCCTGCCGGATTAAAACAGATATACAGGAATTCAGGGATAACTGACCTGTACCCGCCACAGGCAGAATGTGTTGAAAAGGGGATGTTCCAGGGGAAAAATCTGCTCGTGGCCATCCCTACTGCCAGTGGAAAAACGCTCGTTGCCGAGACGGTGATGCACCACCATATTTCCACCGGTGGAAAGGCACTCTATATCGTCCCGTTAAAGGCGCTCGCAACCGAAAAATCAGGTGAATTCAATGGAAAAGGAGTCCGGGTCGGTATTTCCACCGGCGATTTTGACAGGAAGGACGACTATCTCGGAAAAAACGATATCATCGTTGCGACCAGCGAGAAAGTGGACTCGCTTCTCAGGAACAATACCCGTTGGCTGAACGATATTACTCTCCTTGTCATCGACGAGGTTCACCTGATAGATTCACCAGACCGGGGCGCAACACTCGAGATGGTAATCGCAAAGATGCGTCACCGTAAGCCTGAGATGCAGATTATTGCCCTGAGTGCGACAATCGGGAACCCGGGGGTTCTTGCACGATGGCTGGACGCTGCCCTCGTTACAAGCACCTGGAGGCCGGTCGATCTCCGGCAGGGAGTGTACCTGGACGGTACAATACATTTCCATGACGATATCCGTCCTGTCAGGAATATATCGAAGTATGAAGACCTGAATCTCCTGATGGACACGGTTGAGGAGGGGGGACAATGCCTTGTCTTCGTATCCTCGCGTAAAAATGCCGAGGCATTTGCAAAAAGAGCGTCCAAGGCCCTTTCCTGCGAATCGCCCGAACTTGAAACCTACCGGAAAAAACTTGAGACACTTGCAGGGACGGACGCTGACAGGACCCTTGCACTCTGTGTCGGAAATGGTGCCGCCTTCCACCATGCGGGTCTCCGCCGTGAAGAGCGTGCAATTGTGGAGGAGGGGTTTCGGAAAGGCCACATCAGGTGCATATCTTCGACACCGACGCTCGCGGCAGGTCTGAACCTCCCTGCACGACGGGTTATTGTAAGGGACTACCGGCGTTTCAGTGCAGGGGAGGGTATGGTCCCCATCCCGGCACGGGAATACCACCAGATGGCAGGGAGGGCAGGGCGTCCGCACCTCGATCCCTACGGGGAGTCCGTCCTCATCGCAAAAGATGAACAGGATTTAAACGCCCTTTTCGAATTTTACATCGATGCAGATGCAGAGGATGTCAATTCACAGTGCGCATCGGAGACTGCCCTGACAACCCATATCCTCTCGCTCATTGCATCAGGCTTCGTAAAGACCCGTGAATCGCTGCAGAAGTTCATGGACACCACCTATTATTCGCACCAGCACCACGGGAAGAGGATCATCACCGCGGTTATCGAGAGGTCCTTACAATTTCTCGGGAAGTCAGAGATGATCGTGGAAAACGGCGATCAGCTCTCTGCTACCGGGTTCGGGACCCTTGTGTCACAACTGTATATCGACCCGAGGAGTGCGGATATCATTGTTGAGCATATGAAGAGAGTAACGGAATACTCTGATATGGGCCTTCTGCAGCTCATATGCAGCACCCCCGACATGTATACGCTCTACGTTGCGAACCGGGACCTCCATTACCTTGAACGCTTCATCTGCGAACATGACCGTGAATTATGGCTTGATATTCCACTCGAAGATGAGGAGGCATATTTCCGGGGTCTGAAAACCTCCATGCTCCTGTACGACTGGTCACAGGAGATCCCTGAGACGATGATATGTGAACGCTACTCGGTCGGACCCGGGGATATATACACCATGGTCGAGAGCATAAACTGGCTCCTTCACGCTACTGGGCGTCTTTCCGGGATATTTGCTCCGAGGCTTTCCGGATCGGTCCGTGAATACGAGACCTGTATGAAGCATGGTATCAGGCGGGAACTCCTCCCGCTGATAAAGCTCCGGAATGTAGGGCGTGTCCGTGCCCGGCGTCTCTTCAATAACGGCCTTTCGACTCCCGAAGCGGTGAAAGAAGCAGGTTTTGACAGGATTTCGGCTATGTTCGGAGGAAAAATTGCAGCGCAGATCCTTGGACAACCTGCACATGGACAGAACAATTCAGAAAAAGAGGAAGCGAATGTTCAGACCGGTCTTTCTGACCAGGTGACACTCTCCCGGTTCGGAGGGAAGGAATAATGGAATACAGATGTGATATCAGGACCGTTTCAATCGAGATTCAGGATGAGGCCGCATTTCTGGAAAAAGTCCGATCCATTGCACGTTCATGTAATACCCATATCATATTTTTTGATGCTGACAAAATGGCAGGGAAAAAACACGTTGAATCTGCACTCGTTCATGCGATCAGGGCCGTGAACGGAAATTTCTGCATCTCGAACAGCCTCGAGATGGAAGCCCTCCTGTATGCAGCAGGGTCCCGCCAGTGTATCAACGGTGTGGCATTTGGCATTCATGCCGGGCATAATAATTCATATTTATGTATCTGTCCGCCCGACCCCGAAGCACTTGACAGGGTCCTGTCCCTGGTAACGCCTGTTCATGACGACTGGGAGATCATTTCGCCGGAAAAAGCCAGGGTCCTTGAAAGCCTGTTTGATATTACTTCACAGGAACTTGGAGTAACAGGTATTTCACGTCTCCGGGAACTTGTCCTTGAACGGGTTGCACTCCTTGAAGTGTACCGCTAATCCGTTTACTTTTTTGCGTGGGTAAGTATATGCTGTATCTCTGGAATTATCAGGGATCCCACTGCAAGCCGGACTGCCCCCGTTGATCCAGGTATGCAAAAGACCGCCTTTCCACTGGAAATTCCTGCAACTGCCCGTGAAAGCATTGCGGAAGATCCAATTTCTTCGTAGCTTTTCAGCCTGAATAATTCACCAAACCCGTCCATTGTTTTTTCAAGGAGGGGTGTCACCGCCTCTATTGTACAGTCGTCGTGGGTTAGACCGGTTCCGCCATTAAGAATGATACAGTTGCATTTTTTCATGGCGATGAGAAGTTCCATCCGTATTGCATCAACCCTGTCAGTAACTACAGAATAGTGTTCGACCGGTATACCTGCATTAGTAAGTAACTCCATTATCTTTTTTCCACTGGAATCTGTCGTTTCATCCCTGGTTGTCGATACGGTTATAACAGCACCTGAAAGAGCAACTGGTTCAAGATGTTCCCGGTTCATGTATTACAAATAAGGAGCCGGGTAATAATAATTATGTACGTTATGCGCGCTGAGACATTATCCTTTTTTTTATTTCCCTGAATTCCCAATTTTTATTCGAACACCCGTACCCCTTTATTTCCAGTGGAGCTCTGGTTATCCTGTCAGCACCTGAAATAAAACGCCCGTAATTTTTAGTATGTACCTCTATAGTGCCCCTGGCGGAATGTCTTTGACTTCTTCGTTCTATTGAGATCCGGTGATGTGTCTTTTCGTTTTTTCCTGCTTTAGGTATCTTACTTTGATAAGGATCAGGATTGCTGTCCCTGTTTTCCACGTAATTTAAATAACTCTGAAATTGTACACCATTCCAGAGACAATCGCGCATATATTGAGAAGGTGAATAGATCCTATCCCCTGCAGAACCCCTTTGTTTCTACTGGAGATTCAAATAAATGAGATTCCTTTTCTGAATACGGCCAGATTTATCCGGTTTTGCGCCCATATAGTTTCCTATATATATTCAATGTTTTCCATTTTCTTTTTCTTTTTATAGAGTGGCAATTACAAATGATATCATATTTATAATAAGAAGAAGCAAAGATCAAAATGATTGCATTCTATTTTTTGAATTCAATACCATAATCATATTGCATTCAAAATTATTCCACTGGAAACAAAGGGGTAGGGGTGTACCCAGATCCGTTGAAAACTCTACAGGAAATTAAACTGTTTCATATCAAAAAATCTCTTCTTACCCCTTTTTATTTTAAATAACAGACACATAAAAATCTATTTCCAGTGGAACCAAAGGGGTTTATCCGGCGGTGAAAAGATCAGATTTTTATCGTCACCCTCCTAATGATCAACTCCTCAGGGGGTCATATATGCCGGAAGAACAGGAAGCATCAGTTGGTTTATTTAAAAAATATCTCGCAAACAATAAAATTTTCAGAAACAGGGAGGTTTTACGGCATTCTTACAGACCTCAGATATTGCCGCACAGGAGACCCCAGATTGATCAGGTTGCATCAATTCTCGCGCCGGCATTGAAAAACGAGACCCCGTCAAATATTGTAATTTATGGTAAAACAGGGACCGGAAAGACGGCGTGTGTCCGGTATGTGGGAACAGAGCTTGAAAATGCCAGCGGGCATATGGGAACCGTCTGCAGGGTGGTCCACCTCAACTGCGAAGTAATAGATACACAATACCGGGTACTTGCCCAGATCTCAAAGAGTCTTATTGGAACGGACGAACTCCCAAGTGATAAAGCACGTATTCATATCCCTATGACCGGGTGGCCCACTGACCAGGTCTACCAGGAATTAAAAAACCAACTTGAAGCAACCGGGGGTGTACTCATCATCATTCTTGACGAGATCGATAAACTGGTCAAAAAAAGCGGGGATGAAACACTCTATAACTTAACAAGGATAAATACCGACCTTAAGCGGTCAAAAGTCAGTGTCATTGGAATATCTAATGATTTGAGTTTCAAGGACTTTCTCGATCCAAGGGTCCTCTCCTCCCTCAGCGAAGAGGAACTTGTATTTCCACCCTATAATGCCCCCCAACTCGTCGATATCCTCGCACAACGTGCCGAATCAGCATTTGTCGAGGGTGCACTTGATGACGGGGTCATCCCTCTTTGTTCGGCCCTCGCAGCACAGGAGCATGGTGATGCACGCAGGGCGCTTGACCTTCTCAGGGTATCGGGCGAACTTGCGGACCGGGGTGAATCAGAAAGGGTTGCCGAGAGCCACGTCAAAATGGCGCAGGCAAAAATTGAGACTGACAGTATGATAGAATGCATCTCCACCCTTCCGACACAGAGCAAGGTGGTACTCTATTCGATGCTGCTCCTCGACCAGATGGGTCAGAGTATTTTCACAAGCGGCGAGGTCTCAAGGATATACAAGGAGATTGCGCCTGCAATTGACCTCGATGTCCTCACTCACCGCAGGATTACCGATCTCATATCCGAATTAAACATGCTCGGTGTGATCAATACCCGTGTCGTCAGCAGGGGCCGGTACGGCAGGACAAAAGAGATGTGGTTCGACGCAAATACCACTAAGATATGGAATGTTATCCTGAGTGACCAGCGCTTAAGCAGCCAGGGGCTGGCACAGATGGATATCGACTGGGTGAAAACCCTGTTCAGGTGATTGAACAATGGATGAAAAAGACCTTCTCCTCCTCCAGATCCTGGAGGAAAACAGCCAGACCAGCATTGAAGAACTGGCAACGATGACCGAACGTGAACCGCAGGAAATCCGCGGGCGCATCGCCGCACTGGAAGATGATAGCATCATAAGGAGCTATAGTGCTATTATTGACTGGGAAAAGGCAGGGAACGGAGAAGTTGCAGCAATCATAGAACTGAAGGTAAATCCTGAACGTGATTTCGGGTACGACCGGATAGCAGAGCGGATTTCGAGATTCCGGCAGGTAAAATCTCTCAGGCTGATTACCGGAACCTATGATTTCCAGCTCATGGTGACCGGCAGGAACATGCAGGAGATCGCACGGTTTGTATCTGAATATATCGCCCCGATGGACCGCATCAGGGAAACTGCGACGCATATCATAATGAAATCATACAAAGAGAACGGTCATTCCTTCTGTGAGCGGGAAGCGGGTGAACGGATCCCTTATACCCTGTGAGGGCACCGGATGAGAAATTTTGTTTCCGAACGCGCCGGTATTATTCCCCCTTCCGGCATCCGTAAATTTTTTGACCTCGCGATGAACATGGAGGACGTCATTTCACTCGGGGTAGGGGAACCTGATTATTCTACTCCGTGGAACATCTGCGAAGCAAGTATTTATTCAATAGAGCAGGGCGGGACCTCGTACACGTCAAACAGGGGTCTCCAGACGCTCAGGGACGCGCTTTCGTACTATCTGAAAGAGCATTACGCACTTTCGTACGATCCTGACCGTGAGATGGTAATTACCACCGGGGTTTCTGAAGGGCTCGATATCGCAGTGCGTGCGGTTGTCGACCCCGGCGACGAAGTCCTTGTTGCAGAACCCTGCTATGTCTCCTACTCTCCCTGCGTAACCCTTGCGGGCGGAGTGCCGGTTCCGGTCCCGTGTGTTGAAAAAGACCATTTCCGCCTCAATCCTGACCGCCTGATGGAAAAAATCGGGAAAAAGAGCAAGGTCCTTATCATGAATTTCCCGAATAATCCGACGGGTGCAGTGATGCGGAAAGAGGATATTTGTGCGATTGCTGATATTGTGACAGACCATGATC
>JBFYKV010000086.1:0-3240 GCA_041305745.1 Methanoregulaceae archaeon
GATCCTGCCCAAGCAGTGCAGCCGGTGCAAAAAATGGTTCATCCGCGGCGGCAAAAAACAGATCTCGGGCGACATGCGCCAGACCTCGCTTGCCACCACATACGTGTGCAGCCGGTGCTGACGGTCCAATCTTCTTTTTTTATAAAATCAAATAGTAAATCATTTATTGGATTGAAATTTTACTCTCTCTATGAACTGGAGCGGGTGGATTTTTGGATTGGGAATTTTATTAATTGGAATTATTTTCTGTCCAGTCGATGCAAATCCACTACCAATCCCGATTACCTTTAATTTGTATCTTGAAAAAAATGGAATTCCGTATAATGGAAATGTCGAATATTCACTTGTTTGCTATGGACATACATCACAAAAAATGCCCTTTGGTGTGAAGTACATCCGCGACAAAACCAAGGATGATCCGGATCCTCTACAAGAAGTATTCCATGTCGCTGGAACCTGTCCTTCGTATGGCTGTTATGGACAAAGTCATCAATTATGGGATCCGAGCAGTAGCGAAATCTGTATTCTGAATAATACTATGCAAAATGAAACATTCTCTGTTTGGAATTCCTCAGATGTACCCGCGATTCGTAACTTTGAACAGAGCGCAAGTGGATACCCGCAATCTTCTTTTGAAGTATATTTCGATATACGATCGGAAAATCAGATTTCTTTGGAAGATCGCCTGCCTATTAGATCACCTGGAACTGTAAGGAGTCCTGATACAGCATCTACAATACCACAAATCACCATCGATCCTTCCCTGCATGAGGGGGGAATGACGTATGGGACGCCGGCTGTAGCAACAGCCCGGCAGGGTAATCCGGTTGAATCGTTCTGGTGTCGGATCATTTCATTGGTTGGCGGGAGGTGTGAATGATGCGGTTCCTGACCAAGGTAGTAATCGTTGCCATTGTGGCGGTTGTACTTGTCACTTCAGTGAATGCGAATCCCGTAGAAAACAAATTCACGATGGTGTTTTTTGAACATGGTGGAAAACCCGTTGATGATACGGTGAATTATTCGATGAATTGTTATGGATCCCATTTGAAGGGATGGCCTACTAAAAAAGAGAGTGATTTGAATAGCACGGGACCTGAATTGGTTTTTCATTACTCTTTAAATTGTCAACCTAACGGGTGTCCGCTTTATAACCCATTTAATACATGGATTCTGTCCATTAAATCCTGTGATCTGGAAGGAACTTACAAGGGAAAATCATTCATTGTCAGGAATTTTTCAAGTGATCCGACCGAAGGATCAACCTGCCAGAAGGTTGCTTATGGGGAATACTTCGGAAATAATCATTTCTATTCACTATCATTCGAAGATGACCATGAATGTTTTGAACAGTTACTTCAAAATGAAAGCGCATGTGATCAATATCTTCAGATCGGTTATAATGACGCAGGGAATGAACGCTATGTTGTTCGCAATAACACAAAATACACTATGACTCGAGAATATTCCCGATGCAGGATTGAGGCAAAAGCTAAAAGAGCGGATTGTGAAAAAAACCATGGCAGGGAATTAAATGCAACCTATGTACTCCAAAATCCAATGGGGATTCCCGATTATTACTGTGAACAACGGTTTGTTCTTCCTTCTGACAACCAGACTCTGCAGGAATCCGCCAACCTGACCCGAAATACATACACCCCCACATCTCCCGTCTCCTCCCTCTACTGCTCCCTCCTCTCCCTCTTCGGAGCAAAGTGCTGACATGCTCTACGAGACGTATTTCCTCCTCGCGCTCATCACAACATGGGCAATCGAGATCCCAATCCTCATTGTACTCATCCGCTTCGCCTTCCGGGACAAGACACTCCCGATACCAAAAATAATCGGTATCGGGGCGATCTGCACTGCCCTCACCCTCCCCTACCTCTGGTTTGTCCTGCCACCATTCGTGGACGCAGCATACTATGTGCAGATCGGGGAGGCGCTGGTCTTCCTTATAGAAGCGCTCATCCTCAACCGGCTGCTGGGGCTGGAACCGAAGCGTGCGCTCATCTGTTCGTTTTTAATGAACGCGGCATCGTTCCTGCTCGGGCTCGTGTTGCTCTAAAACCAGAAAGTGCCGGCACTTCACATCAGTGCCGGTACTCAAACGCCAGAAATTCTCCCGTGTGCGCATCAACCCACGCAACTGCGGGTTGTGCTGAGGACTGCCGCATGATATCGTCATTGAAGAGGACTTTCCAGGCCACCGGAATGGTGCCGGGCCGGGGCACGGTGCCCGGGGGAATATCGTTCATCCAGCGGAGATCCGCTGAAATAATCCGGATACTGTCCGTCTGGTCCGGGTAGATCTCCCGGGCTTTCTGTAAGACGGCAAAGGTAGCTTCGTGCCTGACAATATCCACCTGCGTTGCTGAAAGGAAGGCATGTTCCGGCGTGGTCCACTGGTGCGTGTAGCCGATCACGTCCCCGGTTCCTGCATCCACGATGACCGTGAACCCGTCAACGTCCGTGGGGATGTCCTGGTAGGTCCGCTCATACACGAAAGTATACTGCCCCGCACCGCTGCCAGTTGAGGAAGCAGCCGGTCCATACGATGAGTGGCTCATGTTGAGCGGCAGGGAACCGTGGTTCTGTTCAATGACATAGGAGTCGGCTATCTCCCGTGCCCGTTCTGCATTGATTGCCGGCGGTATCGGGACAACGCCTTGCGGGATGGTTGGGGTTGTGCCTGCACCCTGCGTGACGGAAGGCGTGGTGGTTGCCGGAACGGGTTGTGTGGTAACGGAAGGGGATGGTGCAAGGGGTTCCTGTGCTGCGGGAGACGGACTGCCCATGCCGGAAAGGAGACCTCCGGCAGCCCAGCTCATCAGGGAGTAGAGTACAACAATGACGATGATTGCAGCAACCGCCATCAGGATCCGCTTCTTTAAGCGTTGTTGTTTCTTGGCTCTCACGATCTGGTGATACCGCTCCGGAAGGTGCGGGGTATTGAAGTCATCGTCGTCTTCGAATGTATCTGCCGCCATTTCACTGCCCTGTATAACTATTCCCCGCAGGAATTTAAAAAAGGGTGGATATCCTGCAGGATCCCGTTGTGAGGGCCGGACCGTATACGGGAAATTAAAAACCCTAAAAACCGGGTGGGATGCACCGGTCAATCCTTCCCGTTCCTGCCCCACCGCCCGATAGCCCGGATACCTGCTGCTGCAAGAGCAAAGGAGAGACGAACGATTACGCCACCGAAAATGTCGGGGCTGACCGAGATGCCAATACCAC
>JBFYKV010000087.1:0-5671 GCA_041305745.1 Methanoregulaceae archaeon
TGGAGACCGGGGACGCTGATTGATCTTGAGCATCACCAGCAGAAGGAATTTTCAGACCCGCTTATCGTCATCGACCCGGTCGATCCGAAGAGGAATGTCTCGGCTTCGGTCTCGCTTGCCCGCATGTTTGAGTTTGTCGAGCTGGCACGCGGGTACCTTGAAAACCCTTCACCAGAGTTTTTCTTTGCTCCCGTACCGAGGGTCCTTTCACGGGAGGACCTGAAGGCCGAGCTGGACATGCGGGGAACACACCTGTATGCGATTACGTTTGACACTCCGCCGTACATCGAGGACATCGTAGTCCCGCAGCTGCGGCGGAGCATGGATGCGATCCGGTCACTGCTCGAGCGTCATGATTTCGTGGTGAACAGGGCCGACTGTGCCATGCTCCCGGAGCGGTGCATGCTGGTCTTTGAACTCCTTGTCGGGGACCTCCCCGCAGTCAGAAGGCACACCGGTCCACCGGTATGGAACCGGGCCAATGCCGAGAAATTTGCAGCCAAGTACGAAGACCTGCGGCATATCGAGCTCTTTGCAGGACCGTATATCGAGGACGGGAAGTACATCGTGGAAATAAAGCGGCCGTTTATACAGGTTTCAGACCTCCTGCGATCGCACCAGGTGCTCGACGTGGGGCTCGGGAAGCACGTGAAGCAGGTCATGGAGGAGTACTGGGACCTGTCCCGCGATGAAGAGTGCTGGAATGAAGGGTTTGCCCCGTTCCTTTCACGGTTTATCAGGTACGAGTCCCCGCTGATGAGGATCCGGCGGCTGGTGAAGGGGATCGAGGACCGGTCTGAATAAGTGATGATTCTTTAAATTCCACCAGCATTTCATTTTATTTTATCCTGTGAATAAACCGGCCAGCTCTCGGAAAGGGCCGGGCAGGGCTGATACTTTTATATAATGACTGGCCTAATACTGGACTATCTATCATGGCATCAGATCGGCAGGAGTCAGCACTATCAGAGGTTATCGGATTCATTTTGATCCTCGGAGTGATTGCACTTCTTCTTTCCATATATGTGGTCTATGTTGTTCCTGCAGAAGGGCGCCAAAATGAGATTTATCACATGAATGAGCTCAGTTCCGAATTCAATGAGTACCAAATGATGATTGACAATCTGATCTTAAATGACCAGGTTGGTTCAACGATTTATAACACATTCACCCTATCAACCCAGGGAATTACGTCATCCACCGGCGGATTTATTACATTCCCGCTTTTTCAGCCGGCAGGGTCAACCGGGGCAATTTTGATCAATCAGAGAGTTGATAATTTGGAAATAAATGCCCTGACACTCGATCAGGCACATGGGCCCGGGGACCAGGCTCCGAATCTTGAAGTTATCACTTCTGAACCCCAGCATATATATACAAATTTCACCCTGCTTGGTTCATACCCGGTCTCAGGTACAAATGTATCTTACATCCCGCAGAATGCCGGGATACTGGTTGTCCCGCTCACGAACTCCTACTGGAAACTCTGGGTCAACCATACGCCGAGAATCGATCATGTCTCTCCCAGTCAGTGGAATTATAATACTGATTTGACTATTTCTGTCGAAAAGAACGGAGTGCCGACAATCCAGGAGCTCACCATTATTAAGAATATCCAGAATAACACGCGATACTACGTGGATATCATCGACGAGGCGTACGGGATCAATGCCGATCTTCAATACCCCCTTTATTTACAACGTATCCCGATAAGTCCGTATGTTCAAGTGGAGCTACTGAATTCAAGTTATGGCACCAATTCAGGTATGTACAATGAAAACAATACGCTTGGAGCGGTTGAATACCGTTCCGGTAACAACTACTTCATCCAGCAGAATTATTACTACCAGATGGGGGGTATATTCCTGAAACAGGATGATGGGATGGTTAATAAAATCCCTCCGGCCATCTCGATTTCAAAGGGTATCAATGACATAACCCTGGTAAAAATTGACGAAGTGATCATTACCGGAAGCGGGATAATTGGTGGGACGACGCCTGTCCAGGTGCAGACACAATTATATGACGTAAATATTTCGCAAATGGCAAATGGCGTACCGAATGCAAAGTGGGTTGCAATCACAGTTCATACCGATCCAGAAGCTGTTCCCATGTGGAACAGTACATTCTCAAGGATACTCGTCGCTTCATATGCAAACGGGACAGTGCAAAGTACCTCGACATCCAGTACGCTCGTCATTGAAGGGTATGATTTATCAAATACAACCTACGATATTGAACTGGATATCATTAAGCCCTATTTGAAAGCTTCAGTCGAAAGAATCGGGATTATTCTTGAATGATTGCAGTATACAATATTTTATAAATTATATCGTAAAATGAGAGTATGTGATGTCCTCCGACTCTGCGGTATCTGAATTGATCGGGGCTATCCTCCTGGTTTCACTTGTAATACTGGGCGTGATGATTGTCGCAGTCAGTGTACTTTCCCAGCCACCGCCGGAAGACGTTCCACAGGTCAATGCCCTTGCCGATAATATAAGTAAAACGGTATACCTCTATCACGACGGAGGAAATTCTCTTGAGCCACAGGAGATCAGGACTATCGTCAATGGTGTAAATTCATCTTTTTCACTCGCAAATAATGAAGACTGGCCATGGTCAGTTGGAAAAACCCTGAAAGTTGATTATCCTGGCACAGATATGCCGGAATACATCCAGCTTATCTATACCGGGGGATCGACGCAGACCCTGATCCTGACCGCATATTTTGTGCCGCCGGTGATTACCGGAGGTCCGACACTTATAACAACGGTGCCAACACCGCCAGGTCCCTACATAATTACGGCATCAACCGGAACCGGGGGATCGGTCTCACCATCGGGTTCAATCTCCGTGCCTGCAGGAGGTGTGCCGACATTCGTGTTCATACCAGCAACAGGGTATCACCTGAATAACGTTACCGTTGACGGAGCCCTGGTGACGCACACTGGAAACAGTTACACTTTCCCACCAGTCACGGCTGACCACAATATTTTCGGTACGTTTGCGATTAATCAGAACCAGTACACAATCACTCCATCCATTTCCGGGGGGCATGGTACGGTAGATCCGTCAACAGCCCAGACCGTGAACTACGGAGCAACGCCGACTTTCACGTTCAATCCAGATGCCGGGTATCACCTGGATACCGTGACTGTTGACGGAAACCCGGTCACTCCTTCAGGAAACAGTTACACTTTCCCACCAGTCACGGCTAACCACAATATTGTTGGTACGTTTGCGATTAATCAGTATACCATCACACCATCTATCTCAGGGGGTCATGGTACGGTAGATCCATCAACAGCCCAGACCGTGAACTACGGAGCAACGCCGACTTTCACGTTCAATCCGGATGCCGGGTATCACCTGGATACCGTGACCGTTGACGGAAACCCGGTCACTCCTTCAGGAAATAGTTATACTTTCCCACCAGTCACGGCTAACCACAATATTGTCGGAACGTTCGCGATGACGAAAACAGGCGTGATCATTGAATTCAGAAAAGACATTTCGGGTTGCGCAGGGGAAGGATTCATAAAAGGCGGAACCTATGTCATCTTTACATCAAATAAAGATGAGGAGAAAATAAAGATTGGTTCACAGGAATATGAACTCGATAAAGGAGATAAGGGCAAACTAATAATTAACGGCGATCAGACACTCGGAACGATTTATATCGATAATTCACATACGATGAAAGATTTTTCATTTAATGTAAAATTATACCTTAAGCCCGTGGGAAGTTCCACTTGGGAATACAAGGCAACAGGCATGGTAACCTCGGTAGATATTAAGCTGGATCCTTCGGGAGGTACAACAGGGAAATACTTTGACGAGACCACCCTCACGTATGAATATATACTCAGTTGTGCTTCGACCACATACCTCGAGATTACCCCGGGAGGTGTAATCATCAATTCACCTACAAATAACAATAAAATTCTTATAGAGAATATTAATCCGTTAAGTACAGGGTCAACCGATCTTTATATTTCATTGACTCCGAGTCTGGATGAAATCAACAAATGCACTGGGGATCTGACGGTATACTAATTTTTTACCATATCTTATCACATCAATTTTTCATTTAAACCCCCTCCTATGGATAATAGCTTCACTAATAACTGCCTTAATGTGGGTTCCCATACATAATATCACAAAATTAAACGTATGCGCACATTCCGCAGGTCGAAATTCAAAAATAATACTTTTCACAAGGCTTCCCCCAGAAGGTATCTGCATGCAATAATTTATACCTCATATTGCGAAATGTGAGTACGTGATCCCCTCCGACTCTGCAATATCTGAATTGATTGGCGCAATTCTTTTAGTGTCAATTGTTGCTCTCGGAGTGATGATAATATCAGTCAGTCTTCTGTCCCAGCCACCGCCGTCGGATATCCCACAGTTAACTTCCCGTGCAGATAATGTCAGTAAAATGGTTTATCTTTATCATGACGGGGGGAATTCTCTTCAGCCGGCAGAGATTAAAACTATCGTCAATGGCCAGAACTCATCTTTTTCCCTCGCAGATGGCGAGGCCTGGCCCTGGTCAGTGGGAAAAACCCTGGAAATCGATTATACCGGGCCTGGGATGCCGGAGTATGTCCAGCTTGTCTATACCGGAGGGTCAACCCAGACCCTGATCATGACCGAATACTTTGTACCGCCGATGATTACCGGGGGCCCGACTACTATTCCCACTTCAGTCCCCACCACTATGCCCACGACAATCCCCACAACAGTACCAACAACCGGCCCGTCACCAGATCCTGGTCCGACTGCAAACTTTGTGGCAAACCAGACCTCAGGGTGCAGGCCCATGACCGTGCAGTTCACCGATACTTCGACAGATTCACCTACCAGCTGGAACTGGTCCTTCGATGACGGGGATACCTCTACCATTCAGAATCCGGTGAAGATCTACAGTTCGGCAGGAGTGTACACAGTCAGCCTCACCGCTACGAATGCTTACGGTTCGGATACAAAAACGCAATCAAACTACATCACGGTCAGTCAGGGACCAGTCGCAAACTTTACAGCTAACCAGATCTCAGGGTGCAGGCCGATGGCCGTGCAGTTCACCGACTCATCGACAGGTTCTCCCACCAGCTGGAACTGGTCCTTCGGAGACGGGGACACCTCTACCATTCAGAACCCGGTGAAGACATACAGTGCGGCCGGGGTGTACAATGTCACCCTCACGGCTTCGAATGCCTGCGGGACAAGCACTCCATTCACCAGGACTGAATACATCACCGTCGGCCAGGTTCCAACTGCAAATTTCACCGCGAACCTAACCCTTGGCTGCCTGCCGATGACCGTGCAGTTCTTTGACACCTCGATTGGCAATCCTGAATCATGGAGCTGGTCCTTCGGCGACGGGGACACCTCTACCGTCCGGGACCCGGTGAAGACATACAGTGCGGCCGGGGTATACACTGTCACCCTCACGGCTTCGAATGCCTGTGGGACAAGCACTCCATTCACCAGGACCAGCTACATCACCGTCGGCCAGGTTCCAACTGCAAATTTCACCGCGAACTCAACCCTTAGCTGCCTGCCCATGACTGTGCAGTTCTTTGACACCTCGATTGGCAATCCTGAATCATGGAGCTGGTCCTTCGGCGACGGGGACACCTCTACCGTCCGGGACCCGGTGAAG
>JBFYKV010000088.1:0-8597 GCA_041305745.1 Methanoregulaceae archaeon
GCCTACAGGGCTCATATCACAAAAGTATTTGTCCTGATGGGCGAGCCGGAGCAGCAGGCAGCAACGGATGCAAAGACCGTCTATGCCATGGAAGAAACTCTCGCCCGGAGTCATTTCACATCCGAAGAGAACCGGATACCTGAGAAAACCACCAACATCTACCCGCTTTCAGAGCTGGAAGAAAAATATCCGGCAATCGGCTGGGAATCCATTAGCACCATCCCGGGTTCAGGGCCGGTCCGGGTCGTTGAGGTCTGCGAGCCGAGATACGTCGGGGGATTGAACACCCTGCTGTTGACCGCACCGCTCGACGACTGGAAAGTCTACCTGCGGTATCATCTCGTGGATGCTTCCTCCCCGTATCTCAGCGCTCCGTTCGAGAGCGAGAATTTTGCATTCTATTCAAAAACGCTCTACGGTACGGAAGAGATGGAACCCCGGTGGAAACGCGTCATTGCTGCGGAGAGCACCCTGCTTGGTGATCTCGTGGGCCGGGAATATGTTGCAACCTATACCGATCCCCGGACACGCGGCATGGTGACCGGGATGTTCTCCAACATCAGGAAAACCTTTGACGCCCGGATCGGGAACCTGACCTGGATGACCAGCGCAACGAAGGCAAGGGCCCGGGAAAAACTTGCCGCCATGGGCACGAAGATAGGGTATCCCGACCAGTGGATGGATTACTCGGGGCTCGAACTCTCGGACTCCTATGTTAATAATGCCCGGTCTGCGTCTGCGTACTCCTTTATCCACGGGCCCTATGGACTCGACAAGATTGGCGGGCCGGTTGACCCGGACAGATGGTTTGTTACGCCCCAGGTCGTGAACGCGTTTTACGACCCGACAAAAAACGAGATGGTATTTCCTGCTGCGATCCTCCAGCCCCCGTTCTTTGACCCGGATGCAGATGACTCGCTCAACTATGGGAAAACCGGCTGGATTATCGGTCACGAGATGACGCACGGTTTCGATGACCAGGGAGGGCGATATGACAAGGATGGGAACTTAAACGAATGGTGGACCGCAGAGGACGCAAAGAGCTTCAACAACCGGACGGCCATGCTCGTTACCGAGTACAACCGCTTCGAGGTCCTGCCCGGGCTCAACCTGAACGGGAACCTGACACTCGGCGAGAATATCGCAGACTTCGGGGGCCTGACCCTGGCATACCACTCCTGGAAGGAGAAACAGAACCTGTCATCCGGATCGGCGACTGCCAGTACAACGGACCGGCAGTTTTTTATCAGTGCTGCAACCATCTGGCGAGAGAATGCCCGGGATGATGCAACACGCCTCCGGACCTTGTCCAATCCTCACAGCGCGAACAAGTACCGGGTGAATGGCGTATTCTTCAATATTCCTGAGTTCTATGAAGCATTCCCGGAGATCCGGCACGGTGATGCATTGTACCGGAACGAGAGCGATCGGCCGGTCATCTGGTAATTGTTTTTGCCCGGGAAAACCGCAGGGAGTTTGTCAGTGAAATCCGGCGGGCGGAGCCTGCAGGGTGCGGCTGAAGTTCCCTAAGGGTTTGCCGGGCAAGCCCCACCCGTCCCCGCCGAAACCCGGGGGCTGGCCGGTCTTCTTCGAGTAATGGTCCGGCCTTGAGCCGGTAATCGCATGCCGTCTGGCAATTGCCGGAACATGAACGGGCACCGGAACCGGAAGGAATGGCGGAAATGGTGATATGGATCAATTTTTGAAATCCGGACAATACCGATGATTTAATCCGGAACTGGATACGAAATCGCAATACAATAGAATTTCCGGGAATCTGGGGGCGTCTCAACAATCCGGATTTTAAACCCGTGGAATTCGAAGGGTTTAGAAAACTTGCCGGACTCAACAGTTTTACCCTTACTCCCAAGCAGTGGATTGAGCGTACATCAGCCATTGGCCTCATCTCCAAACCGGGACGGTATGGCGGTACGTACGCTCACAAGGATATTGCCATTGAATTTGCTTCATGGATCTCAGTAGAATTCAAACTCTATCTTATCAAGGAATTCCAACGGCTCAAAGACGAAGAGCGTAAAGAGCTTGGCTGGGATATCCGGTGGAATCTGGCAAAGATCAATTACCGGATCCATACGGATGCGATCAAAGAGAACCTGATACCGGCTGAACTGACCCGGCAACAGATTACCACGATTTACGCATCCTAAGCGGATGTGCTGAATATGGAATTATTCGGGATCACCGCAAAAGAATGGCGGAAGGCAAACACCCGGACCGGTGCAGAGGGTCGGGGGTTGATAGGAGAATTGCCATCAGGAGGTTTTACTAAAAGGATTGTAGATTACCAGATCAGGCACCGAATCAAAATCCCGCTCATTCCGGGTTACGAGGATCGCATCCAGTGACAAAGCCGACGCAGCGATAACCGCATCAGGAAGTGAAATGTTAACTCCTGCGCGAAGTTCGATCGTTTTCTCTGCAAGAGTATCAGTGAGGGGCAGGCATCGGGCACAATCAAGAAGACTCCTGGCTTTGTTAAGCCCCTCGGATGTGTGATCTTTCCATCCGAGAAGTTCGATCCGGGTGATGATCGAGACGTTAAAAGATTCCTGAAGAATCTGGTCAATGACCGGTTTCTCATCGTCAGGAATAGCACCAGCGAGATAATAGATGAGGATATTGGTATCGATCAGATAGGAAGTCATCCGCGGTTCCATTCGCTCCGGAGAGTCCGTGCTACTTCCTGCGGATTTTTGATCCTGTCACGGTATATCCCGTAATACTCCTGCGGGTTGCAGGGGGCAGACCTGGGCTTCTGCACCTGAAGCGTCCGCTCCCAGAGTTCAATGGGAACTATGACGCTTTTCTTGTGACCACCGGCGTCATATACGTATTGGATTTCATCCATTGTACGATCATTATTCCCGTGAGAGAATATAGTTTTCCCGGTAATGGAAAGAGAGTCAAATGGAAAAGAACCCCCTTTTTGGGGCCTGGAACTTTAGTACCATCACGTAGGACACGGACGTGAATTTCCCGCATTTTCCGGACCACCCGAAACAATATCTCCAGAAGTTTAGGGATATATGGTGGAAAACACCATGAAGATCTGCTTTCCCTTGCCGACAGATTACCACAGGCCACCAACAGGAAGGCATTCATATTCTCAACCAGTGCAATAATAAATCAGGCCAAAGTCGCCAGAGATCACTCGCTGCTCATAGAAAAACTGCAATTTAAAGGGTACCAGATCGTCGATGAATTCAGTTGTAAAGGTTTTAACACAAACAGCTTCCTTACACTTTTTGGGGGAATGAACAAGGGCAGACCCAATGCGGAAAACCTCAAAAATGCGGAAGGATTTGCCCGGAATCTCAAACAGAACTTACAAAATAGTTAATTCTTTTTTAGAGGTATGGTCCAGTAAAAAAGGAGGTATCTCTAATTTGTAATAGGAGTGGTGGAGAATCCATACAGGGTATCCGGCCCGTTCTCCATGATCACCCAGTATCCCCTGAATGGTATCATATCATGGACGGGTCCGCCCTGTGCATAGCTCCATCCCGGCTGGTTGAGACCGGGACTGATAACAATCAAATACCCGCGGAGATCGTGCACGTACTCGATGCTCGATAACGCCTGGGTAAGCGGCATCTCCTGGAAAGACTCCGTCTCCGGATCATATGCAGGCGCAAGCCCGATCAGGTTCACTCCGGTACTTACCTGCCTGGCAGGCGGGCCGGAAACGATCACTGAGGGCACAATAGTCCCGTTTGCGACCTCGCCTTCTGATACCCTGACGAAAAACGCATCGAGGGGTTTTACATCAGTACCTGGCGCCGGGATATACCAGACTGAACCATCCCACCCAAGCACGATGAGAATCTTTTCCTGCTCGGTTCCGGTAAAGATCTGTGGGAACTGCGAGTATCCCTGCTCTAAAAGTACCGGTGTCGAAAATAAATTCCAGCCGTGGGGTAACAGGACATTGAACACGGGTCCGCCGTGTGACGGAGCCGTCATCGCGGTATGGTTTACCCACGTTGCATTGACAAGGCCGGTGGCACCGGCCGTCCGGGTTCCAATCTCATAGCTGGTCGCAGGTGTAAGCAAAGAGGCAGTGAAGGTCTGTACTCCTTTTGTCACATTTGCCCGGAACACTCCGTCAATATACACCATCACGTGGTCAAAGCCTGCCGGATCAGGATCGGTCCATGCCCAGGTGATGGAATCCGGCTGACAGGTGGTGTTATGGAGATCAGTGACACTCGCCGGGGAGAGGGGGATCAGGGTTCCCTGTATTGTCACGGTATGTCCTGCAGTGACGGTAACCGTCTCATTGTAGTCCCGGTATCCTGCAAGTCTGAGCGCCACTTCATGCTGCCCGGGGCTGACCCCTGCCAGTTCATGTGAAGTGACAAACCCTGTGTCGCTCCCGTCGAGGCAGATAACTGCTCCCGTCGGGGTCGAACTCACCCATATGTTCCCTGTGGCGGGGTCAAGCCCTATGGCAAGGTCCGGGAACTGCGGCGGGGCGTTCACCATGGTAGTCGCAGCAGGGGCATACCCGTCCATTTCTGCGTATACCCTGTATGACCCCTCCTCAACCTCCCACTGGAACTGGCCGGCAGCATTTGTGGTGAGCGGGTTTACATCGGGTTCCATTGGCGGGGAAGAACGCCCGGTCGGGACATTCACCCAGTTCCCTTCCTCGTCCGGCCACTGGAGCCAGACTTCTGCCCCTGCGATACGGTTTCCGGAAACCGTATCGTAAACATATCCTGCCGGGTCGATCCTGATATCGAAAGTGATCCCGGTAATGATGCACCCGGGTGTTTCATAGGTTACCGTGGCAGCGCCGTGGCGGGGATAAAAACTGGTCGTATAATACCAGTACTGTGGCCCGCCGGTCATCGGTGCAGTGATATCGGGTCCCCCGTCGTCGAGGTGGATCCGGATAGAAACCGGGGTTTCGGGGGGGCAGATAGTCTGGTTGTAGGAGAAGGTGGTCTCATCCCGCCAATCAACGCAGATCTCTCCCCAGGGCCCGGGGACAGATGGTGTGACGGAGACATCCGGCGGTAACCACAGTCTCCTGACGGTGGTGTTGGCACTGGCGGTGTTGTCGTCGTACCGTGATTCCGGCGTTGTGGTGGTTATATTCGCAGTGTTGGTGAGGACCGTGCCATAAGGAACCGAAGAGGGTATACGAACGGTCAGGGACCGGCTGCCGGATGCCTGGAAGATGAGACTCCCGAGACCCCAGGTGACGGTCCTCGCCGTATCGTTATAGACCGGGTAATTGGTCCCGGACACGAACTCGACTGATGGCGGGAGGTATTCTGTAAGCATCACCTCACCTGCAGTCCCAGTCCCCTGGTTCCGGTAGAAGAGTGTAGAGGTCATATCGGTCGCGTTTTCGTGGAACGCAGGGGCAAGTTTTCCGAGCATGAGGTTGGCCGGGCCGAGATCGGGGCCGATTGCGAAGATGCTGCCCCTATCCCGGCTGCCGAAATAGACGACCGCATCCGCGACCGCAGGGCTCGATTTCAATCCAGACCTGGTCACATTGTACTTCCAGAAAAGTTCCCCGGTGAGCGCATCGAGTGCGTAGAGACCGCTATCTCCGGGATAATCAGTGCTCGTGAAGTATACGACTCCGTTTGCCACAGCCGGGCTGGAATCGACTCCCTCTCCCGCATAGTAGCTCCAGCGGTAACCCGGAATTTCAGTATTGAGTGCGTAGAGGTACCCGTTCCTGCACCCGAAATAGACGATTCCGTCCGCGACCGCCGGGCTGGAGTAGACTGGTGCTCCTGCAGCATAACTCCAGAAGAATTCCCCGGTGTCCGCGTGGAGGACATAGAGGAGCCCGTCGAAACTACCGATATAGACATGCCCGTCAACAACGGCGGGGCTTGAATATACCATCCCTCCTGTCGTATAATTCCAGACCAAATCCCCGGTTTCCGCGTCAACGGCATAGACATTGTGATCGCAGTTTCCTATATACACGACTCCGTCAACAACGGCGGGGCTGGAATATACCGGCCCTCCGGTCGTGAAGTTCCAGACCAAATCCCCGGTGTCCGCGTCAAGAGCGTAGACATTGTGATCCTTGCTGCCGAAGTAGACGGTCCCGTCTGCCACCGCGGGGCTGGATTGTACTCCTGCACCCGTGGTGTAGTTCCAGAGTACTCCGCCTGTATCAGCATCGAGTGCGTACAGGTTGCCATCCTCACATCCGACATAGACGGTCCCGTTCGCTACAGCAGGGCTGGACTCTATAATGTCGTGTGGCCTGAACCTCCAGAGGACTTCACCTGTTTTTGCATCGAGTGCATATTCACCGATATAGATCACCCCGTCCACCACCGCCGGGCTGGAATCCACATCATCTCCTGTACTATAACTCCAGAGCAGCGCTCCTTCAGGTCTCGTCCCGCCGTCGTCATACACGCCTGAGTTCCAGAGGTTGGAACGGAACTTCCAGGCGCGGTTTACCGGTGCCGTCCTCGCAGTATAGGTTACCCATGTTGCATTGACCAGGCCGCCGGTGCTGACAGTCCGGGTCCCGATTGTGTACTCACGATCGGGGTCAAGTCCGGTCGCCGTGAATGTCCGGACTCCCTTCGAGACATTTTCCATGAACACCCCGTCCAAACAGACGATCACGTGAGAGAAATTATCGGAAGAGGGATCAGTCCAGTTCCAGGTTATCTGGTCCTGCAGGTACGTGGTGTTATGGAGGTTCGAGACGCTGTCCGGCGGGGATTCGGGAGTGGTTCCCACCCACACCTGGCACCCGTTGAAGGGGTTTGCCGTGCCGATCATGATCCCGTCCGGTGTCGTGAGCATGGTCCGGAACCCGTAGTTGTCGGGATCATCAAACCCGTTCAGTTCCACCGGGACCCAGAGCACCCCGTCCGGGCTTGACCAGAGGTCTGCTCCCCCGAAATCCCAGGCAAGGAATTCAATAATGGGGACGATATTCTCCCCGTCACCATACGTGGTCTGGTTGATCTCTCCAAGTCCGGCAAGAAACGCCCCGATGGTCCCGTTCTGCGGGAGTGTGCTGCCGGTATCGTTGCCAGACCGTGATGAGAGTGCATCGAGCAGCATCTCCTCGCCTCCCGGGACCTCGCGTATGTACCGTGCAAAGCTGAATATGTCGAACGTTCCCAGGTAGAGGTTCCCCCTGTACGTCTCAAGTGACCAGTCATAGAGGTTGAAGGGATTTGCAAACCCGGACGGCCAGCCACTCAGGGGAGGACCCCGCGGGTCAGTCGGGATCTTCGGATGATAATTGCCGACGATCAGGTCCCATGAATCCCCGGTATCCACCCTGATGAGGTCAAACCCTTTCAGCCCCTCGGTCCCGGTCCCGAACGGCAGGTTCATCGAACCGACAAAGAGGTCCCCGTGGTAGTCCTGCATCGAGGCAGCGAGGACATTCCAGGCATCACCGGCTCCGCCCGAGACCACCCTGACCCAGTCATCCGGACCTTCGGGGGACGCAATACTGCTCCTCCATACTTCAAAACCGTCCGTTTCTGACGGGCCACCAGGGTTCCCGGTCCCGGCATACAGGTACCCGTTGAAGCTCTTCAGGGATGCGACCTGGAAGCCGGCTACCTTTTCCCAGGTATCAGTACTCGTGGAAGGACAGGCAGATGCATAAATCCCATCGCCAGTCCCCACGTACAGTTTCCCGTTATGGGTGGTCATCGCCCGTGTATCACGTGACGGGATGCCGGACGTGTTCACCGGCGCCCATGTAATCCCGTCTGTTGACCTGATGACGAGTACACGGCCAAAGCCAAATCCTACCCCGGCATAGAGTGCTTCAGTCCCGTTGGTATCGGTAAAGGGAGTCATGATACGGTACCCCACCCCCTCGGGATAGGTATACCCGTCCAGCGGATTGACAAACGTGGATGCCTGGTGAACCTGTGTCCATGTACCCTCATGGTATCGCCAGATCTCCGCCCGCATATCGTGTGACCACAGGATCACATCTGCCGGGGACGGGGGGGTCTCGTTGGGGTTGTACAGGGAGGGGGGAGGGGACCCGGCAGGATGGGTCAGGAACGAGAGGGTCAGGTTTGCCGGGAATGCTCCCTGTCGTTTCATGGCAAGTGCGACCATGTACGGGACGTTTCGTCCCGTGCCGATGTATATATCCCCTTTGAATTCAGCCATTGACCATGCATAATTGTTCTGCGGGTCACCAAATCCGCCGTCGCTTATCATGGTAAATTCAGGGCAGCACTGGCTGTCATACGCGGATACCGCGTGTCCCACCAGCAGAAAACAGCAGAATATGAATAGTGTAAACAGAAACGCATTCAGTTTTTTTTGATTGGGGTTACTATGCAACATGAGAATCCTCCCTGTGATTCCGGGGTGACAATCATGTGCTGCGGTATACCCGATTACGAGTTTATTGCGATGATGCGTATTTTTTTGTCACTACCGCGACAGTTTCCGGTAGTCTCTTTCACGTGGTATCACCAGTCTGCATTCTTACTATCGAATGAGTGCCAGAAAACACGTTCACAACGTGTATACTGGCCGGAATAACCTACCACGGCCTCAGTGTATCTCTATTCCCGTTTTATCAGGGCTTTTTCCTT
>JBFYKV010000089.1:0-12499 GCA_041305745.1 Methanoregulaceae archaeon
GACGGCCTGGGGGAACCGGTCCCGTAATTGTTCGAGTGCAACCGAGATCTTCTCGTCCTTTGAGAGGTACTTCACGCCGAGCCCGGTCCTGGCTGACAGGTAGCGCAATAGTTCAGGATCAGCCATGAGACCACCAGGAAAGGATATTCTCGTCCCCTACATTGTCGAGGACTTTCCATGTGCGGACATAGCGTGTTGGCCCGGTGCCTCCGTATGCAAGGAGGGTATTGTTCCTGACCCGGGCCTTAAAGAATGCGATCACGTCCTCTGGGATGCACCCCGTCTGCTGTCCCAGCATATCGAGGACATATCCTGTCTTCTGGCACAGGGCTGCAGATTCGTGGAGGAACCACCCGCAGAACTCTTTCCAGTCCGGCTGCCGGTCGTAGAGTGCCCGGGTGATGACCGCGTAGCCGCCTGCGTACTGTGGTTTATAGAAACAGTCGAAGTACGTTTTGGAGAGGGTTGAGACGTAGGCTCCCTTGTGGAAGGTCATTCCTGTACACCTGTCTCCCATCGCCACCGCCTTGATCAGGTACTGCCCAATCGTCTTTTCCTTTGAAGTGTTTTGTGTCACCACGAAGATGGTGAACGGCTCATATTCCAGGAGGTCATAGAGCCTGAGTGCAGAGGAGAACCCGATATACCCTTTGAATAGGGCGAGAGCAAGAGAATACGGGTTTTGAATATCCACCGATCCGGAGGGATGCGGTGAGATGAGGTATACCCCTTTTTTCACCCGGTGGAGGTAGCCCTTCCGCGAGAGGCGGGAGAGGACCCTGTTTACCTGGTGAGGACTTTTCCCGGGGAAGATCTCATGGATAGTTGCGGTGTCCACCCGCTGCATTGATGAGATTACCCGGAACAGTTCCTGCTCCTGGGGGGTGAGATAGATTTTTTTCTCCACATTATACCCTATTGGAGTATTATGTCAATAAATTTTTCTAAAGCGGGAATCGTGATGAGCGAGCGGGAAGGAGGGGATCAGTCTCGTCCGGGGATGAAACACCCCACCTGAGCGGAAGGGTCGTTCATGCCCACCAGATCCCGGTCCGGCTGCATGGTCAGATTTTTGATCTGTTTTCTCTATTCCTGAATTACCTTGAGATCCAGCTGGTTAAAATGACGGTCGAAGGTATAGATCTCATCGATCCCGTTCCGTTCCATAAGGATGAAGGCAAGAGCATCATTCACGCTGATCTGGTGATATTTGGCGCGGTGAACACTTTCATGGTATATTTCGGGTGTCACCGGTTCTGTGGTGATCGATGGCTTTGAAAAGATTGTTGCGAGAAAATCCGCCGCAAACCCGGTTCCTGCGACATGGTCCCGTTCGCGGAATATACCGTCCCGGTGGCTGACCGTTCACCCGGGCCGTGCGATCTGCCCTTTCCGTTGGATGAACAGGTACAGAGAGACATTATGTTCCATCGGGAATGGAGGCATCAGGGCCCGGAGATGATCAGCCTGGTCTGCAGATGCACGTGCGCATGCACTCAATTGTTTCACCCGGCCAGGTCATCCGGAAGAAGAACAATCCGCCAGCCGGCCTACTCCCATGACCGGACCAGTCCCCTGCACCGTTCCTGCATCTTTTTCTTCACCGGGGCACTCTTTTCCCCCGTGCAGAATTCATCGCACACCTCCCTGATGCAGTTGTCCGGCGCATCTTCCGCCCACTCGAGCACCCCGGACCCCGCGTTCCTGTACCGGGCTGCGCCCTCCATGATCCCGATACAGTACTCCCGCGCCGCTTTGTGGAACCCGTGTTCCTGGAGTTTTTTCATCTCAGCGACAGCGTCTTCGACCTCCTCTTCGATCATCCGCCAGGCTTCGTCGCAGATGTCCACGTACCCGTCGCGGGTCCTGCCGGAGTGCTGGTACAGATCGTCTACATCGAGGGAGTCGAGCCCGGAAAATACCGCCTCTGCGATCGCTTCGTGGTCTTCTGCGGCTGCCTTCTTCCGGGCGTATGCTATGACTTCATCTGCGACGCCCGGGACTGTCCGTGCAAGGTTTAACAGGAGGTGCTTTGCCTCGTGATCAGGGATCAGGTCGACGGCAGCGTATACGGGATCGGGATTCGGTGGTGGACTGGCGATCATATGAGGATTGGATCTCTCGTTCATACTACATCAGGACAGAGGATTGCATGCGGGTCGACGCGGATGGCATGAGTACGCATGAGCCGGATAGCAGCGGTCATGGGACCATACGGCCGCAGGCCCGCCATATGAAAACCGCGAACTGGTTTTCATGCAAGATATCCCATCCCCGGGTGGAAGTTCTGCCACACCAGGCGTGGCACCGGCAGACACCAGGGTACAGGACCGTCAGCTGTTTATCCCGGCACACGGCGGGGGGGTGGGTGGATACCCCTGCGGCGGTACCTGACAACCCCCTTTTCACCCCCGGCATATCCCTGACTGAGTTGCCAGCCGGCGTTCTGTTCGCGACGGCTGTCGCTTGTTCACCGCTACAATTACCGGTTGTATTTCCCCTTAAACGGATTCGGTCTGGTGCTTCAGTCATGCATCTTTTCCTGGAGGATTTTTTATTTTTCATCCGGATGCAGAGCAGACATCACGTTAAATGTGAGAAAATTATTTCCCTATCATCTCTTCGGCCCATACTATTGCTTCCCTTGCATATCTGAGTGCTTCGTGATACTCCGCTTGTGTTACCGGTTCAAAGCCGGGATACCTGGTACCGGTGGCATAAACCGTAAGTTTCGAAACGATCCAAATCTGTTCAGGGATGAAAAAGCCTTGCATTTCAAGGATTGTAAGAAGAGTATTGATATTATGAATATATGGGTACGAGATATTCCGGGAGATGAAAATTGCCTTAATAGCTTTTTCAACAGCCTGTTGGGTTTGATAACAGAGATCTTCATAGAAGATACCTGGATTTTCCATCTCTGCCAGGTGCAGGCTACTCCTGGCACGGGCAAGCCAAATGTCAGGGTCCTCAGGAAGGCCTCTTTCTCCGCTCATAAACAACCTTCCCTTCATGTAGTGCCGGATATACAACGTGATAGGGCGAGTGGGCACTCAGTTCTACCTGCTTCGGAGTGAGGACAATCACATCTACTGCCTGTGGAATGCCACGTAGTCGCAGGTAAATTTCTCCGGCAACCTTCCTGGACTCAAATACTCCCGATTTAATAACCAGGAGATCGAGATCACTATGTGGCCCAAGCGTCCCACGGGCTCCGGAACCAAAAAGAATAATTTTTTCCGGAACTGCAACTTCCACGATCCTCCGGATTATTTCCGGAAGACAATCCAGACCTCCCTGAAGTACTGTCATTTTCATTCGTTGTTTATACATTGTTTATTGCTTCCTGGTATATCTTGATTTTTAAAAAAGCGGGAATCAGGATTATTTCTCTGAAGGACTCTGGAATACTAAAAGACTCTTGATCCCTTTATATGTTTGTTGATAATCCTCTGCGGTCTCATTCCGGTCCCCGGAGAAGGCGCCGGACGGCCAGGTCATCCCCGGGTCCCGGGGATAGTCCTGTACCGGAGCCTGGGCAAGGTATCAGGCCCGCGCCTGTTCCATCGCCTGCTGCAGCACCGGGACCTCCATGAGCGTTTATCCGGCAGAGCGGGAGGAGTTTTAGCTCCCACGAACCTCTTCCTTCCCGCTCGTCCGCGACACGAATGGTCCCGGTCCCATCATAGAGGACGGCAGCTGTTTGTCCACGGTTCAGCGGGGCAGGTATCCCATCCCCGGGTGGAAGTTCTGCCACACCAGGCGTGGCACCGGCAGACACCAGGGTACAGGACCGTCAGCAGGTTATCCCGGCACACAGAGCGGGGCCGGATGGCGGGCAGGGAGGGAGTGGTCGGGATTGTGCCTTACCGGCTGCCGGATGGCGTAGAGGGGGGACGTCTGCACCACAAATCTGATAAAGTACTACGCGAGGTCCACGTACAGCGCAATCGAGTCCATGAAGGGCGCAATTATAAATAACAAGGCGGCTGCAGGCAGCTCGGTGACCTATGCCCGGAGCATCATCCGGTACAGGCAGCCTATGTGATCGGGGGTGATTCATGGACTCTTATCCAGGGTCAATCTGCGATTTTATATTGCTCTTCAATCCAACCAAGCATGTTTTCTGCTCCTTTTAATGCTTTCAGATATTCAGCCCTGGAAATCTCTTCATAAAGTCCAGGGTACCGTGTTGCTACTGCATAATAGGTAAGAGAGACTTCCGCCTTAACATAATCAGGAACAGGGATCTCATGCTTCTCGAGGGTCTCGATAAGGAGTGAGAGTGAATGTGTCTGTGGGGGTACAATTCCTTTCAGGACGAGGAGACCTTTCAGGGCTAACTCTCGCGGCTTGTTCGCAGTCAAAGCATAGGTCTTCATACAAGATCCCGGGTGCAGTCTTTCCCTGCCGTGCCCGGATGAGATTACTACGTGCACGGAGAAGCCATCTATCAGCCAGGGATCGATTTATCATAGAGGATCCTGCCCTGTTTTGCGATATCGTGATAGATCATGAAAGGATTGTCCTTCTCTTTATCAAATATCTCTGGTGTTTCTACAATGACATCTACCGCTACTCCAACTCCATAGAGATCCCGGTAGAGTTTCATCGCGAGCTTGCGCCGGTGTGCAATCCCACGTTTGATAACACAGATATCGTAATCGCTCTGGCTTTTGTTATCTCTGCGGGCACGGGAACCAAACAGGATAATCCGGTCGGGATCCACGGATTGAATGATAATCTGTACAATTTTCTGGATAGGCGTAATCTTTGCCTGTTGCATCCCTCCCTTCGTAAGAATCACTCCCTTCCGATTTTCTTTTCAGGATTAACTGGTCCTATATATCGCAATAGGTCATATGGTTGTCCATCAGCCGTGGATAGTATATAATTTGCGGCTCCTGCCTGCAGACCTGCATCCGTGCAGTCCTTTTCCAATTATATAATTTTCTGCTGTAAGGTAATAGATTGATACGGTGCTCGTTCATATCTCGTATCACTTCCAGCCAGGTTTTTTGATATCCAATGATCCATAGTTTCCAGATGGCGTCGGATCCGGATTATGTTATCCCAGCCCACCGCGGGGGTGGGTGGTTTATAGCCGGATGGCGGGCAGGGAACCAGCAGTCCCTTCCCCGGGGGCACTGCACATCCTGCCAGATGAACGGGTTGATCCCCTGGAAGAGACCACGGGACTTTTTGGAAATGGGCCTCCTCCGTATAGATCGGGGGTCACATAGTGCGATTTTCTTCCCGGTACTCTCCGGCAGGCTGCTCCTTTCCAAACGGTATATCCATTCACGCCTGGCCGGGAGATCGTGATGATCGCGGGAGCCGTCGTTGCCGGGGTGAGACCGGGCGCCCTGACAGGCGTCAATATACTTCTTTATGTGTCCCTATGTCGATCAGGAGCACTATAGTCCTTTTTTCATCGAGAAATGTAAAAACAAGACGATACTGATAGGTGATTCGTAATGACCAGAGACCTTTTAATGAACCACTCAACGAATGCGTTTTTATGGAGGGATGAAAGGGATCCTGCTAGAAAAATCGAGATTCTTTTTTCGAATTGTGCCTGGAGACCCGGATGCTGCAAGCTCCATTTTTTATAGATTTTTTTAAATTTATCATCCCATCGTATCTCAATCATTCAGGTTCGCCAGCAGTTCCTTGGCCGAACCACTTTTGCATCGCCCCTCCTGTTCGTTTACCCGTGCCTGCATCGCCCTCTGCGCGATCGCTTTACGCCGTGCATCAACAATCCTGCGGCGGATTATATCCTCGAGGTACTGCTGGTCATCGAGATCGAGTCGATCGATATATTCAAGGACCGTATTCAACGAGACTGTCTCATCCTGCATGATAGTTCCCCACTAGTACTCATGCGATTGTCCTACAAAGGCATTTTGTTTCCCCTGTATCCTGCATTTCCGGCCCTTATCCCCGGGTCTTCTTCCCGGTACTCTCCGGCAGGCTGCTCCTTTCCAAACGGTATATCCATTCACGCCTGGCCGGGGAGATCGTGACCGATGTGGGGGGTGAATGGGACCGACTGCTGCAAGGCGCCACGATCACTCTCCCAGGCAGGGCCAAGGTCCCGATCAGGCAACCGTGATCCCCTCCCGCAACACATTCTGTTCGAAACCGGAAGATCCGGAAAAGGTGTCTGCACCCATCACTTTGACTGATATGTAACTCTCTGTTGCAACCATGACATCAAATGCAATACCGGTCATTGCACGCCATCCCTCCCGTTCATCGCCCTTCCAGAGCACCAGCAGATCGATATCTGAATCCGGACCTGCATCCCCCCGTGCCACCGATCCATAGAGGATGATCCTTTCGATCCCGTGAGGGTACCTCTCGTGCGCCAGGTGCACAAACTGCCTGATAACGGCCTGGTAACGCTTCTGAACTGGCATGATTCGTATGTATGATCCTTCACTGACTCACTATAAATACGTGCCCGCACGTCCCTTTCGACCCGGACGGAAACGATCCTCCTGTAGTTGGCAGGGTGGCGGGGTACGGACCTGTCCCTGCACGGGCTTTTTCATAGCACCCCGAATGGAGCGCACGTCACGGCGATGTCAGTATCAGAACGCCCGGGCACCATCGTGACGAGCTGATCCAGCCATTGGGCCTGCTCAATAGCTCGCTCCCTGCCGGATACGGTGTATTGGATCCCACTCACGGCATAAGTATAATAGTCCATGGCTTCAATTGTTTTCCTATGAATCCAGTTTCAAGGATTATTCCGGACCCCTCAATCCTGGTAGGCAGGCCGGTTATCCGGGGGACACGGATTGCGGTTGATCTCGTTTTAGAACTCCTTGCATCCGGATGGTCAGAAACGATGATCCTGGATGAGTATCCCGGGCTTGAACACGAGGATATTTTAGCCTGTATACGATATGCACAGGAGATTATTCAGTCTGAGCGGGTATTTTCCACCTCCAGCCAGGAAAAGATTGCCGGATGAAGTTCCTGGCTGATGAGAATATCCCGGCCTCTCTTGTAAGAGCATGAGCGAAAGATTGCCACGATGTCGTCGAGGTAAGAACGAAGGCTCCCGGTATTTCCGATAGGGAGGTAATGCAAATTGCCCACAAGGAATCCAGGATTATTCTGACATTTGACAAGGATTTCGGCGAACTTGCAGTCAAACAAAAGGCAGTACCCTGCAGGGGTGTACTATTGTTGCGAATTCCGAAGAAAAGTCCGGGAAAAATTGCAGACTACGTAACGAACGTTATCCGGTCACGCGATGACCGGGAAATGTCCGTCATTGAGGAAGAGAGAGTCCGTATGCGGCCACTTTCACTCTGATAGTTCCTTTGAAAAGGACAGGATCACCTGATTAATGCCCGGTAACGCTTCTGAACTGGCATGATCCTTCCCTGACTCACAATACATACGTGCCCGCACGTCCTTCGCGATCCGGACCGGGATCCTCCTGTAGTTGACAGGCTGGGAGGGGAACGGACGGGGGGCATGGAGGAACACAGTATTTTGTCGATTATAATCGATAAATTCACATTAAATCGTCGATTATATCCTCAACATGGACCAGAATGGTCAGGATTGCCCTGGAGAGCCAGAACCCCAGGTGGTTCGGTAAGCCGTCTGACCGGGGCATTGAGCGTCTCGACCGGTTTCCCGGGATCGTACAGTACCTGGGTACCCGGGAGATCCTGCTCCTGGTCGGTGCACGGAGGACGGGTAAATCGACACTCCTGTACCAGGTCATCCATTCCCTGTTGGAGAAGGGTATACAGGACAAGGCAATCCTGTTCATCAACCTTGACGAACCGCTGTTCCGGTCGATGTCCGACGATCCCGGAACTCCTGAGCGGGATTGTTGAAGAACACCCTGTGAGAAACCGGGACCCTGACCAGGTGTACCTTTTCATCGACGAGATACAAAATTACTCACACTGGGTTGGCGCCATCAAGACGTTATACGACACCCGGAGCATGGTGAAATGTGATTCTTACCGGATCCACCTCGACGCTGCGGGAGCAGGAGGGAAGCACCCGCCTGTCCGGACGCTATTTTTCGGTTACGGTCTATCCACTGTCTTTTTCCGAGTACCTCCATTTTAATGGTGTTTCGCACCCGACACAGAGAGAAAAACGAGTCCTGTTTGCAGACTACTTAAAATATGGCGGGTTTCCACGGGGGGGTCCCCGGACAAAAGGAGGACCTGAAGGTACAGCTCCTGAAGAACTACTATGAGACGATCTATCTCAAGGATATCATTTTTCCAGACAGGCTTCGGAACAACAGGGACATTGTGGACCTCCTGTATTTCCTCATTTCCAATGGCGGGACCCAAGCTCTCCTATAACCGGATTGCCCGCGACTTCCATATCGCGACAGATACGGTCAGGGAGTATATCGGATATGCAAGAACCATGCCTTCCTTTTATATACCCTGATGAAGTCTGGTTATCCGGTAAAGAAGCAGCTGGCAAACCCAAAGAAGGTATATTGTCCTGATACCGGCCTCGTGAATGCGGTTGCATGTACTTTTTCTGAAAATTGCGGGAGACTCCTGGAAAACCTGGTATGTAGTACTCTTCCGAAACGGTATGAAGAGGTATAGTATCACAAAGGCCGGTACGAATGTGATTTTGTCGTCAGGTCTCACCGGACCGTGGTCCAGGTAATCCAGGTGACACAATCCCTGCACAATGAGAAGACCACGGGCGAGGGAGATTTGGGGGTGCTTTGCGAGGCAATGAATGCGTACGGGCTGGAGGAAAAGGCCACGATCATCACGGAAGAAGGATCAGAAGAACTGGTGGTTGACGGGAATGTCATCCATGTGATACCGATCACAACATGGCTTGACCACCTGTAACCTGCAGGGAGAGCCGGGTTCACGTGGCGGACGTCCTGGTATGATTAACCTCCTGGTTTTTACCGGGGCTGGGCGTAGCCACAATATCCTCTCTAACAAGATCATTCGTCCAGTTGTTACTGATAAAGAATTTTTTTTGCCATTGCAATAAATTGCTCAGCATCACTGATGATCGAAGATGCTTCGTCACGATTAATAATCCGAATAACGGAATAATAGAACCTCTTCCCGGAGCTCTTCTGCGATCGAGAGTATCCTTCCATATTCCGCATCTACGATATTTTTTTGTACATATTCCGATCCAAACGCAGAGATAAGGCCCCTGTGTGTCTTTGTTACAATATTTTTCCGTAGCAACATGGCTTTGGCGGCAAAAAACATTGCATAATATGCCCGTCCGGCTGCATCTTCATAAAAGCCGGATTCAGGAAGCTGTTTTGCAGCAGTAAGTCGCTGTATGGATTTTTCCACATACAGATCAATCTCACGTTCTTCAGGCAACCCTGACACCTTCCGCCGCTATTTCAGAAAAAAAAGAAAAATTTCTTTCCCTCTTACAATCCTTTTCAGATATGGCCTTCACAGAGATCAGGCGCCCGGTTTCCAGGAATATATCATAGGCATGCCTGATCAGCTGGCGCCGGATATGATAGTCTTCAGATTTCATTATCACCAGGAGATCGATATCTGAATCATCAGTTGCCCGGCCCCGGGAAACCGAACCAGATACGATGACCTTCACGACCTGGTCCCCGGGATCCGTGGTGATTGTATTCAGAAACGCAATCGTAAACGGTCTGGATTTTTCCTGGACAGACATTGGTACAGTGTACATTTCCTCACACTCTATGAACGTTGCAGGTATCAGTTCCCCGGGCAGGTACTTCTGAACCCGGCAGAAGGCCGGACCTGATCAGTACCGGCGATAGTCGTAACGGGGTCATCGCCAGGTCGTTTTGGAGGATATTATCCCTACATCGTTGAGCGTTTTGAATAACCATTGGAAACGACCATTTGGACCCGCGCTCCTCTCTGTGTTTTTAGCCGGCCGGAAGTCGGAGTCGGGCCGGACAGGGAACGAGGCCCCGGTGAGGAGGGAGAAGGTGGCGTTATCAGGCAGGTCCGCGGACCGTGGTTGTCACCGGCCGGCCGTTTGCGATGGCGTCCGGCTGCCGGGTGATGACGACTGCGGACGCCGGGAGGGCGGGTGCGGTGATGAGGAATATGAGGTATTTTGATGACATGGTGATCTGTAGGCTGGTAGGTGGGGGATTTTGTCAGCTTTTTTTGACCTTCGGTTATTGTGTTTACACAGGGTGAATGGAATCGGGCGATAATGCGACCGTTTTAATGCAGTTTTGAGGGAGTTTATTGTGGTGAATGGGTTGTGGGCCACCAGGGTGTCCGGGGCTGGCAAGATGATGATAATTCTCAATAATATTCTTTATTTTGATAAAATGGCAGATTATTGGTGTTTTTCGGGAGTGTTGTGGGAATGCAGGTTTTTTGTTTTAATATGGGATTATTTTAGGGAAATAAAGGTTTAAAACGTGTATTTTTCCAGGACGAGATGAGGGAAGTGGCGATCATGGAGGGAAAAATGTGGCCGTCTGTTGCCCGGAGAGATGGTACTGTCAGGGGAAGGGTCAATGCGGGACTATGGTCCATAACAAGGTAAAACTGCCAATTGCATTGCAAAAATTTATGCTATCCGGAGAGAAAAGGAAATTGTTAAAATCTGCATGAATTGCGGAATAGTCGATTGGTCTTGAGATTATTTGATTATGAAAGAATGACGAATCAAAAATTATATTCATTCTGAATTTGATTAGGGATTATCATTAAAAAGGGGGGTTGTTTAATTCCATGGGTTTCTGGGAAAATAAAAAAATACTTTTAACTGGTGGCGCAGGATTTCTTGGTTCGCATATCGCGGAACAATTAGAACAGAGAGGGATCAATAAAGATAACCTGTATATCCCACGGAGCAGGGACCTCGACCTCCGTATATGGGAAAACTGCGTGAAAGCGGTAAAGGATCGGGATATTGTCATTCACCTTGCCGCAAAGGTGGGAGGCATCGGGTTCAACCAGAAATATCCGGCCGAGCTCTTCTATGACAATGCGATGATGGGTATCCAGATGATCGAGGCTGCACGACAGGAGGGTGTGGAAAAGTGTGTGATCCTCGGAACGGTATGTGCCTATCCGAAGTTCACCCCGGTCCCCTTTAATGAGGCAGACCTCTGGAACGGGTATCCCGAGGAGACGAACGCTCCGTACGGCCTTGCAAAGAAGATGCTCCTTGTCCAGGCACAGGCATACCGGCGGCAGTACGGGTTCAATGCAATCTATCTCCTGCCGGTCAACCTCTATGGTCCGCGGGACAATTTCGATCCTGAAAGTTCCCATGTAATTCCGGCACTCATTAAAAAATTCGTTGAAGCGGTAAAGGAAAAAAAACCTGTTGTCGAGGTCTGGGGGACCGGCAGTGCCTCCCGGGAATTTCTGTATGTTGAAGATGCTGCCCGGGCGGTCGTACTGGCAGCCGAGCGATATAACAAACCCGATCCGGTGAACATTGGTGCGGGCCGGGAAATTTCGATTAAGGACCTGGTCGGGATTATCCAGAAATATACGGGATTTACCGGTGAGATCCACTGGGATACGAGCAAACCGGATGGCCAGCCACGCCGTTGCCTTGTTACATCACGTGCGAAGGAGGAATTCGGTTTCGAGGCAAAGGTGCCGTTTGATGAAGGGCTGAAGCGGACGATTGACTGGTATATGAATTGTATAAAATGAAGGTATAAGACGGGGAGGGTTGTGACGACGTGACTGCGATGAATATTTCTGTTATCGGTACTGGGTATGTTGGCGCAGTAACGGGTGCCTGCTTTGCAGAACTCGGGCATCAGATTGTATTTGTTGGCAGGAACCAGAAGAAACTCGACCTGATAAATGAAGGGAAAAGTCCTATTTTTGAGCCACAATTAGATCAACTATTGAAAAAAAACCAGGTAAGGATTACTACCTCAACATTCCCAGATAAAGTATCTCCGGAGGTTGTACTTTGATCGAAAAAATTGAGTATAATAATGAATTATTGGCGATAATAGTCAGAAATGATTATGATAAGGAGGGGGTGTCCTTTTTTACTCCAAACGATTTTTCCCAGCAGCTGGGATTTATGAAGCACCCACGGGGGAAAGTCATTGACCCCCATGTCCATAATCCTGTTGCGAGACAAGTGCATTTCACCAAGGAGGTCCTTTTCATTAAAAGAGGGACATTGAAAGTAGATTTCTATAGTGATCAAAGACATTACCTTGAAAGCCGCGTTCTTCACGCAGGGGATGTCATTCTTCTCTCAACCGGTGGACATGGATTCGAGGTACTTGACGATCTTGAGATGTTTGAAGTGAAACAGGGGCCCTATGCAGGTGACATGGACAAGACTCGCTTCGACCCGGACCCAAAATTATCATAATCTGGAACAGATCCAAATGAATGGTCAATTCATACCCGTATGTGAACCAGTCCTCGAAGGAAATGAACGTGAGTACGTCCTCGACGCATTAAAAACGGGCTGGATATCCTCTTCAGGGAAATATGTAACGCTCTTTGAA
>JBFYKV010000090.1:0-8163 GCA_041305745.1 Methanoregulaceae archaeon
CCGGATGGACCACATTTATCGCTTGCCGTCGAGATGATGATGGATGCCGTGCCGGGCGGGGAGTTTTCATTTATTACCAGCAACATTACAATGCCATTTGAACTAGCAGATGGTACAGTCAGTTGCACAAACCAGAATACAGACTATAACACTATTCTGTTATACGAGTGGGATGAATCCGAACCTGAAGATTCACATCTTATAAGTGTATCGGGGTATTCAGTTAATGGGGTATTCACAAAAAGCCTCCCGTATGATGAGAAGTCCGGAACATGGCAGCTGGACCTCGGGGGGACTGTTCTGGACAGGAAATCAAATGTTGTCACCTCGTTCACGATTGCCGGGACTAAGGTTTCCGGCGATTCTGACTCGGTGATTCCATTCAGGGTTTATTCCTCTGAGCCTGGCACGATAAAAATTACTATCATGGCTGACGGGGCCGTAGTGTTTGTTGACCAGATCACAATTGGAAACCCGACCTCAAAAACCGGTAATATCTATGTCTCTACCATTCCATCAGGGGCAAATGTATTTATCGACGGAATTCTCTATGGGGCCACTCCAAGGATCATCAAAGAGGTTCCGCCCGGTGACAGGGTCGTCAAAATCACCATGCAGGGGTACAGTGACTACCAGAAAACTGTGAGAGTAACTGCATCGCGACTCGTTACGATGACCGGAATCAGGCTTGAAGCCACATCAGGGTCAATATCTGTGAGCTCAATTCCGTGGAATGCTGATGTATACCTGGACAGTGTTCTTGTCGGCCAGACACCGCTAACAATTGAGAATGTTGCGCCCGGGACCTACCAGATAAAAGTAAGCAAGACCGGGTATAAGGACTATTTAACAACCGTCCAGGTCGTTGACGGAAAACCAGTAAAGATCGGGACAATCAGGCTCTGGCGTGACAGGCCATTCACGGCTTTTAATCAAATTGTCTCTTCGGAGGATACCTATAAAGGTGCTGATGATGAGGAAGACCGGACCGTGGCATTCAATCAGCAGATAACATCATTTAATCAGCCGGATTACGGGTCAAGAGAAGAACTGCTCCAGAGTGCATTTGATCGTTTCAGAGCGTTGAAATCCACATAATATAAAAAAATCTTTTTCCACTGGCTGATAGTTCACCAATGAACGTTTCTCGTTGGCTATCCCGCGTAAAACTCTTTCGTCTTAACGTTATTTTGTGCCTTCCCGCTGTTTCGCGTGGATACGATCCTGCCTGTAGAATGATATGTAATGGCTTTTACATCCATACCTCCGGTACGATGAATTTCGCCGCGCCTGAAAATACCCTCAAAGGCTCAGCCTTTCGGATCCGGGGCGACTGTACAGTCGCCGGCAGAGGGTGCAATATACAGGATTCAGAATGTCATATGAGTTGTCTGATTAAAAACTTCGGCGATTCAGTGACTATCAGGGTACCCCTGAAGGACTGAGCTCCTATCAACCCATATAAAACAGCGGGGAGGCTTTCTTTTCCTTCCTGTGAGTATAATACCTGTTTTTACACTGCTTTCTATTCGAAAAAAATTCACTATGAACCGATAATGCCCCTATACCCGCAAAAAAAGCTGAAAAATTAAAATTCGATGCTAATACTACACCGTGTGGCTCACCGAAGGTATCGTCAGTTCATTGTAAAAGACCTGCCGGTACCCGTCCGGGAATATGATAACCGTCTGCGACGGTGAAAAATCAGGACTGATCAGCGGTGCAAACCAGTAACTGTTGAGTGTTGCTTCCGCTTCAGAAAACGACAGTGACGGGGTGGTATAGACGGTCTGACCGTCTTTTGTCTTCATCGATGCAAAATTATTCACAATGATGTGGGCATTGTTGCCATTCACAGAGAGTACCTGGAACGGTTTATTGAAGTTCGATTCGAGGGCAGATTTTAATTCTGCCGCGGGATCCGCCATTCTTAAAAAGACGGCAAAATTCTCAAGCCATGAGAGGGAATACGAAAATGAGATATCTGCATCGCCATTATCAGAAACGGTAATATCAAGTTCTTCAGCGGTGAACGCCTGCACTGAACCAGCGGTGAGGATGAGCATGATACAGATCAGTATAACCAATCGTAAAGGTTGCATATTGAATCACCTGTCGTCACATTTTGCATGCGCTGCAATAAATGTTTCCCTCAGACTGTCATTCTTTACCGGCCCCGGGGAGGATTGACTGATAGTTACAAATAAAATTGCCCGGAACTCACGTAATGAATTAAAAATATCATCCTGATCTGGTCAATTCACTGAATCGTTCCACTATGGACGATATACTCTTATCAGAACAGATTCATATCACCTTTATAAATGTTGAAAAAGCGGATTGCTGTCCTGGCACTTGTTATATGGTTGATCCTTATCATCGCATTTATGGTGCTTGCACAGACAATGGACCTGGAAATTTTTTTTGTACTCTGGCTGATAGGGATCCTCATTATCATCGAACTTGTCTCTGATGCTTCTTCAGTTCCAGGCTATTTACGATATATGCGATACGTTATCGCTGCCGGTGTGATTATTTTCGGCGCGATTGTTGCCCTGAAAGTCCTGGAGATCCTGAACAGATGAAGCGTACCTATTCACTCGCAGCGGTTGTTGTCCTTTCAGTCATCATCCTTTCCCTTATTGCATACCACGCAGTGACACCCGTTCTGTATACCCCGAAATCCGATGCTGTCACACCATCTCATACCAATCCTGCCGCACTTGAAAAAGTAACCGGAGACCGCGCAGAACGGCTCCTCCCGCTGATGTCCGATCTCCTCAATACCCCGGGCACCCTCGTCCTGAACCTGAAATACAATGACCTTGATCTTGCAGCGAGGGATCTTGCTGAATACAGGGAACTGACACGTTCCATTGATAATCTTGTCATTAACCTCGATATGTCAGGAAGCGAGGTGGAGCAGTTCCGGCAGATGAACCAGAAAAACCTCCAGGTCTTATCAGAACTCTTTAATGAGACATCCCGCTTTGAAGACCTTCGTAAGCTGGAGATACGGTATAAAGACGAGAAGGATTCGGCAGCTCTGACATCCATCACGTACGAGGGCCAGTCGTTACGAAACAGGGTACGACAGCTGTACAACGAGTACAGGTCGCAAAAAGAACCCATGGTTGAGGTCAGCAGCAACTTTGAACTTAACACAACCCATTATGAAGAGAGCCACACAGATTTTGCGGAGATCGTAAGGAATATCGAACAGGTCCAGACCCGGCGGACACATGATCTTCAGACGCTCACGGTTCCTGCCCTGAACTCCGGAACACTGAGTATATCAGTCACACCTACACAGGGAGTATATAACAACATTCTGACGATAAGCGGCCTTTATTCGGGTGCTGAGGGTGAAGAGACCCCGGTAGAGATTTTTATCGATTCTGAAAAAGTATCTGAATTGAATACGGATAAAAACGGGTTATACCGGTACTCGTATACCATCCGGCGTATACCGGAAGGGCTTCATACCGTATTTGCAGTTGCAAAGGGTTCGATCTATTCGGATATTACCGGTTTTACCGTCAACCTGCTCGATACAAATCTGATCCTCCTCCCACCTGGACGGTCGGGGGGGAAGTATACCTGCAGGGGTTCGTTTACCGGAATCTCAGGAGAACCTCTCACGAATACGGCACTTCAGATTGTCACCGACAAAAAATCACGGCTTACTGCAGTCACCGATGGCAAAGGAAATTTTATCGCTTCGGTGACCCTTTTACCCGGGACACATACGGTCCAGGCCGTTTTCCAGGACCGTCTCCTTCCTCTTTCCCCTGCAGAAAGCGAGGTCTATACAATAAATGTTTCGCAGAGCGCTCTGCCCTTTAGTCCTGAAGGGTCCGCCCTGCCCGACGCGGTTACTGTGCTTGTCATGGCAGGGGTCTTTGGTGCATCCGTTGCAGGTTCTGTTTTTTATCTGCGCAGGCGTTTTGTTATTCAAAACCAGAGAGAAAGTCCGCTTCTTCCTGTCAGCAATGCCAGTAGTAGCGGCCGGGATATGACGGACCCCCTCATACCTGAAGATGAAAAACCACTGGAAGAACTCCCTTCGGTTCCGGAAAACCAAACAACTGCCATTGATATTTACCAGGAAGAAAAGATTCATGATTTCATGGCTGCCGCACATGGCCTTTTTGTATCCCTGAGAAAAAACATCTCGGTCCGGCTGTCATTAAAGCACAGCGAATCACTCACACCTCGTGAACTCTGCACAAAAAGCAGGGAGTTATCATTCTATGGCAACCTGAAACGGTTCATACGTCGATATGAAATTGTCCGTTACAGTGGGGCTGTTCCCTCTGCAGACGACAGCGATGAACTTGAATCAACATTCAGCGCAGTATCAGGAGATCTGGGGGATGACGATGAAAAGTCCGGTTAACCGGCTGACCGGAGGTCTGGTCATTTTAGTCGTTATACTGCTGGCTTTACACCTTTCAGCGACGAATCTTGAATACAGCAGGTATAACCCCTCATGGAACGGGACATCCGCCTTTTTTGGGTATCTTGAAGAATCAGCCGGATATATTGAGATCCGGGAGAGCAGGGACATCCTGCAGTACCACAACTCGGTCCTTTTCATTATCGGGCCTGACGGTACATTCAGCAGCGACGAAATAAGGGATTACCGGAGCTATGCAGAGCAGGGAAATACTATCGTGATTGCCGATGATATCGGCGGAAGCAACGTTCTTCTTGCGGGGATCGGAAGCACTATCCGGGTAATTCCCGGAAATCTGACGAGCATCGGGAGAGTATATGATGACAGCAGCTCGGTGCTTGCATTCCCCACCGCAACAGAAGCCCCGTTTTCTGATAACGGGCAGATCCTCCTGAATAAGCCGGGATATACAACGGGTGGGGGTCCGGTCTTTACTACATCGGTCCTGAGCTGGGTTGACCTGAACGGAAACGGGAGGCCCGATCCTGATGAAGAACTTGGCAGATATCCTGTCCTCTCCTCTGAAAAAATCGGAAAAGGAACGGTTTTTGTCCTGTCTGACCCCGGCATCTTTATCAACGGAATGTGGAAGGGAGGAACATGGGCAGGCAATACTGCCCTTATAGAGGATTTTACAGGGTTCGGGGAGCCGGTACTCATTGATCAGGTGCATGGGGAGACCGGGTCTTGTGACGGGGTCATACCTCTGATTAATTTCATAAAAGATTCAATCCTATTACGTGTAGCAATACTTCTGCTGGTGGTAGGATGTGCAGCCTGTATTTTCAGAATGAAACGTAAAATGGTGGACTGATGAATAATATCGAATTAAAAGAAGAACTTGAACAGCTGGCCACGGTATATGAGCAGATGCGTGATAAAATGGGACATTTTGTCGTCGGCAACGAACGTCTCATCGAGCTGTGCATGCTGAGTCTCTTAAGTGAAGGCCATCTCCTTATCGAAGGAACACCAGGTACCGGAAAGACTTCGATGGTCAAGGCAATGGCAAAAATATCAGGGTGTGGTTTTTCCCGCTTCCAGTGTGCGGTTGACAGCCAGCCTGCAGATATTATCGGCCTTCGGATTTTTGATACTGAAAAGCACGAGTTCAACCTTCGCAAAGGACCAATTTTTAATAATTTTCTCCTCATCGATGAGATTAACCGCCTTGCCCCGAAAACCCAGAGCGCATTTATCGAGGCAATGAGCGAGCGCCAGGCAACCATTGACGGGATCACCATCCCGATAGAGCCACCGTTCTGTGTTATTGCCACCCAGAACCCGTTCGAATTTGAAGGGACGTTTCCCCTTATTGAGGCTGAAAAAGACAGGTTCATGTTCAGCATGAAAGTATCCCATCTTGACGAGGAGGGTGAATTCGAGATTATCCGAAGGGAGCACACGGGAATGCTCGACTGGGAGCCTTTTTATTCCGGGCTTGAACCCGTAATGAACAGTACCCTCATTGAACGGTTTATTACCGCGTCGCGTTCCGTCTATATCGAAGAGCACCTCCTCTTTTATATCAGGGATATTGTTATGGCGACCAGGAAACACGGGGATGTGCACCTTGGCGCCAGTTCAAGAGCTTCCATTGCACTGGTACGCGGCTGTAAAGCCCGTGCTGCAATGCAGAAACGGTCTTTTGTCCTGCCTGATGACATAAAATGGCTTGCACCCCTGGTCCTCCAGCACAGGATTATCCTTGAAAAAGAGGCAGATCTAAGTGATATCACTCCTTTACAGGTCGTAACAGAAATACTTGAGGCAGTTGAGGTGCCATAGAAAGTGGATCTGACAGAGCGTTCGCTGGGGATGATTATCCTTATCTCAGGGCTCGGGCTTTATTCATGGATATTTGATGACGTCCCTTCTCTTATCATCCTCTTATCCCTGACAGTATTTCTGATCTTTCGTGCTCTTCTCTTTTATAGGACCGTTACTCACGTTTCAGGGTCGGTTGCATCTGTTCGATCGGCAGGAAAAACCATATCGCGACAAGGGACCCCGGTACCGGTCCGGACGAGCTGGACCTGTACCATACCGGAAGGATGTACGGTTACGTTTGAAGACCTGATCCCGGCAGGTGCTGCGATTCTGAACGGAATTAACACTGCAGACGTATCCGGGCCGGTGAAGAACGTAACCGTGAACGGATCATACACTATCTCACCGGTGGTGAGCGGCGAGGTCATGTTCGGGGGAGTCCGTGTCATTCTTAAAGACCACTATTTTATGACCTCCATTGAATTCAGTACAGAACCCTTCAGGAAACCGGCGTTGCATATTGAACCGGTTGCACTTTTTGAACATGAAAAAGGCCTGGGGCGTTATGGTGAGGCAGAGACTGAAAAGACGAGCTCCATTCGTGGATACGGAATACGGTCATTCAGGAATTACCTTAAAGGAGACGATCCACGGACAATTGACTGGAAAATGACCGCAAAACATGGAAAATTCTATGTGAGGGAATATTACGGGCTTGCCGGGGAGCCACCCCTGCTCATTGTCGATCTCCCGGACGCATCATCTGATTACCCGGCACATGCATATGACCTCATGATAGGGGGAATGAACGACGCTCTGCGGTCAGCGGTACGGGAGACCCATGGATGTACCCTTTTAATTATTTCCGGTCCGAACCTGCTTAAATACATACCATTTGAAAAATCAACCGTACAGGCGAGGAAAACGATAGATGCGTTGCATGGGCAGAAACGCCTGTTATCCTGGTACCGGACTGCTGACCCTGCATATATCAGGTCCTTCCTGCACAATCATGAGGGATCCGGTATGACGGAAGAACGATCATTCAGTGCAGGTCTTTCAAAGATATACCAGCATTTCCTGCCTGCTGCATCACGGTCACGGTTTGAGGTCCAGTTTAAAGGTGTCTTAAAAGAGAAAAAGATTTCAGGTATTTATCTCTTCAGCCTTTATAACGGCGACCTGAGCCATATACGATCAATCATCATGCAGGGACGTTCGACGGGTGTCCGTGTCATTCTCCAGGTGCCTTCAGAATCTGCCGGTCCACGGCTGCTCGGGAAGATATCCCGCCTTGGAGCATCAGATATAAAGGTGATCCGATGATTCAGGGACGGCTTTTTTACTTCTTCATTGCCGGTTTTTGTGCGGTCGTGCTTGCCGGCACCTATCGATCATCACTGGTGGCTGCCGGTGCCGGACTCCTGGTACTTTTCCTGATTGTCGCCGCCCTGGTAATCCGGAGGGATATCAATGTATTTTACCTGCTTTGCGGGGGCGTCCCCGCAACATTCGTTGTTGCCTGGGTCTCACTCTTTTACGGGGCCATCGCAGCGCTGCTTTTAACGGGAGCCATGGCAGCTGCAACCGGTGAAACCAATAACAACAGGGGAAAAATCACCTTCGGCATATTTTCACTCATTTTTCTTCTCCTGTGCGTCCCGCTTCTCCAGGTATCGCATGTCCTCCCATGGTTGTCAGCACTTGCAGTTCTTGTCTTTATCTCGATCTTTCTGCTTTTAATCGGTGAACATCGCATTAAAATTCGATACAGGGATGAGAAAACATGATGCCCGGGAAATTTTCTGATTATTCATTGTCAGGGATCGTATTCCTGGTTGCCGCTGCAGTATTACTGGTTATTGCAACGGTCACCAACCGTGGTGATATGACAAGCGCTACGCTTTTCCTGAGCGGGGTGGGCTGTTTCATGG
>JBFYKV010000091.1:0-17639 GCA_041305745.1 Methanoregulaceae archaeon
ACCGCTTTTATGAATAAGGGCCATCCGGGAGAGGGTTGTAAAGATACTCCTGATCGAATCGCCGACCGGGAGTACAAAGCATGCCGAGAGCTGACCACCCGGAATGCCGGCATTCATGAGTGTGGGGGAATTCGGAAGAAAGAGAAGTTTTTCCATCATGGTTTTGAACTGCTCTCTCCGTGTTCCGCTTACTGCCGCGGCAACTCTGCTAAAAAGCGCCTCAGGGGTTTCTCCGGGAAGCAGGTACCGGCTCCTGAGGAGGACCTCTGCGGTATTACTCAGTTGCATTATGAGTCTTTGAGGAACGGCTTTTATTTAAAATCCATGCATAGTTATTCTGATATGTCTCTGATGGTCCTCGGAACTGCATCTCATGTCGGCAAAAGTACAATTGTTGCTGCAATTTGCAGGTCGTTATCGAACCGGGGCATTTCAGTTGCACCATTCAAATCGCAGAATATGAGCCTGAATTCTTATGTCACCGCTGACGGCTGCGAGATCGGCATTGCACAGGCCATGCAGGCTTTTGCAGCACGGCTCGAGCCTGATGCAGATATGAATCCAATACTCCTTAAACCAAAGGCAGAGAAGGTGTCGCAGGTAATCCTTCACGGGCACCCTTACAAGGACGTCCTTATCACGCATTATTACCAGGAAACCGATTTCCTTCTCTCAAAAGCACTTGAATCTGCACGCCGGCTTGAAGAACGATACGGACATCTCGTGGTGGAGGGAGCAGGCGGGGCGGCTGAAATAAACCTTTATTCCAGGGATATTGCAAATATCCGCCTTGCACAGGCCCTTCGTCTTCCTATTCTTATCGTCGCGGATATTGAACGGGGCGGGATATTCGCCCAGCTCTACGGCACAATAAAACTCCTTCCCCCCGACATTCAGCCGTATGTGATGGGAATTATCGTCAACAAGTTCAGGGGAGACCCCTCGATTTTTGAGGAAGGGGTGCGGATTATCGAGGATATTACAGGAATTCCTGTACTTGGCGTCCTACCGTACCTCTCTCTTCCTCTCCCAAGCGAGGATTCACTTTCGCTCGGGGATAAGAAGGCAGGCAATCATCCTGTACGTATCGGTATCATCCGGCTCCGGCATATCTCGAACTTTACCGATTTTGAGCGACTGGAGCGGTTCGCAAACGTTGAATACCTAAAACCGGGGAAATCCCTCTCCGGCGTTGACTGTATCATCATCCCGGGAACGAAAAATACCATTGAAGATTTGAAAGACCTGGTAAAGAGCGGAACTGCCGATGAGATAATACAGGCACGCGAACGGATGATCCCGGTCATCGGTATATGCGGCGGTTATCAGATGCTTGGCCGGAAGATTATCGATCGGGGAATCGAGTCCTGCGAAGGAGAATTTCCAGGTCTCGGCCTTCTCAATGGCATAACCCTCTTTGACCGGTACGAAAAGAAAACGGTACAGGTCACGAGGACTGCAAACCCGGTGGGACCTGTTCTGGCCCGCATGGGGACAATAAGGGGATATGAAATCCATATGGGCGAGACCGATAACCAGGGTGACAGCGAAGCTTTCGTGGGAGAAGGGGCAGTCTCAGAAGACGGAATGGTTTTCGGGACGTACCTGCACGGCCTCTTTGAAAACAATACAGCGTTAGGGGCGCTTTTATCCTTCCTCTACGAACGAAAGGGCCTTTCCTTCTCGTTTTCGGAGACGGATTTCACCGATGTGTACGATGATCTCGCACGCTCATTTGAAGCCCACATCACCATGGACCCGGTTCTCCGGTTCTTTTCCGAAGAAGGTACAACCACACCTGAGTGAGCAGGTACAGGAGTCAGGGTTTTTCACCCATCAGGACAATACAAGTTCAGGCATAAGAATTCTATACAGGGTATGAATTATGGCAATGAGAGTTTCTTTCACACTCGATTCAGAAACCATGGATATTATCGATAAATTCGCAAAAGAGCACGGTATCGACAGAAACAGGGCGATCCTTGAATTTATTGAAAACGGCTATGAACACTTAAGCGACGGCCGCACCATCAACTTAAACCAGCAACGCGCCTTTGAAGAATATAACGAACTTAAAATGGCCATTGAAGAGGTCCAGAAGAACCTCGTAAGTCTCGCAGATGAGGTGCGCCTTGTTCATCATACCATCGATGTCGAATGGGGAAAAGAGATGAGGGGAGTTCCGTACCAGACCAAAAAATGGTGGGAATTCTGGAAAACACAGTAATCAGCCGATAATATTCATCATGCTGTGATATCCTTCCCCTTTCCTGTCAGCACATTTTACTGATTCAACCGCTTTTAAGTCGACTTCATCGGTAGCGCGGGATTTTGTGCAATAGGCAAGAGACGGGGATGTGACAAACTTCCCCTTCACCTGGAATGCTCTCGAATGAATACAAAACCTGCAATGTTCAATTGTTTCATCTTTACCGGGAAGGCAGGGCACTTTTCCGCCTCTCACCGGAAGGATACGGTAGTCGTCTTCAGGCATAGCATACCTGCACCAGTACTATCTCGTATTCCTATTTCTATCCTGCCTCTGTGTACACTGTCATTCCGGACAGGGCATATCCCTATTATCCATGAATGGTAATAATTACCTGATTCGCAATGTACCAGGTCACGAAATTACATACAGCGCTGATAGCAGGTTTGTGTCTTTCACTCCTTATTTCATGCGCATGGGCTTCGGTGATCTCAGTTCCTGAACTGACGTTCCAGTCCGGGGGAGACGTCGTAACCAGTGATATTCTGCTCGACAGTGCCCCGAACGGTATTTCCGGGTATAATATTACTCTCTCACTTGCGGACCCGGAACTGGGTCAGATAACCGCGGTATCATTCCCGGAATGGGCTGGTTTAAAGGGCAATTCTCCTCTCCCCAGCTCTTTTGTAGTAATCAGGGCAGTAGATACGGGGAATTTGGTTGAGAGAAACATCACCGGGATTCTCCTGGCAAAGGTCAGCGTTACGTCAAAAAAAGCCGGTTCGACTTCATTATTAATTTCTGTCAATCAACTTGACGACGACACGGGGAATCCGGTTATGGAAACAGTTCCTGTCATTCATGAAGAAACAACCAGTTCTGAACCGTCGACAACTGCCACATCAGCGGCGAACACCCTCACGCAGTCCGGCGGCGGTTCCGGAACATCTAATACCGGCACGGGAAGCTCGTCCGGAAGCGGCACGGGATCACCGGTAAGAACTGTTTCTGTAACTCTTTTTATTCCTGCACAGGACTCAGGATCTCCTGAAAACGTGACTGAATCCGGGAGCTCTGCGACTTCCCGGGCGTCCACATCTTCTTCAGATACTCAGGCGGTCCCAACTGAGCCATCCCGGACAAAAGCACCACTCATGGTATGGGGCATAGTCTGCGCATTGTTCTGCGCATGTATAATTATCAGGTATAAAAAATCCACCTGATTTTTTATTCTGTCCCGGAATCAGGGTTGATACCGATGATCCTGTGTATATGTCACCCTATTGCGACAGGGCCCGGTCTCATTGCTTTGTAGGGTCTATACAGAATAAAAACGGGTTACCCTGCCCACATACCATCATTCGCAGGGTGGGAGAGGGAGGGAGTAAGAGCCCCCTACGGTCATATTATTTCGTGATTGCTCCCTCTTTTACCGCATCAGTTGTAGAGACATTCCCTGGGCTGATGCCCCCCCCTGTTGCAGCGCCACCATACTTCGATAGACCCAATTCCTCAAGCACTATTTAAAAAAACCAGTTTTGAAACACATTCTATCCTTTGAACAATACTCATGCAGTACTAATACGTCAATTTCTACAACGCTGAAAAATGGATATTCCATCATTTATTCTATTTCCCGGGTGCCAATCCATAAGAAGATCTATTCCGGATGAATATACCCCCGGTGTAACTGGCTGTCGGGACACCGGATGAGAATTTAAACCGCAGGATTTTGTTTTTACAAAAAAAACAGGTCTTTCACGGGGAGGGTCCGGGGGTATCCCGGGGGTTCCGGACCGGCTGGTACTCATATTTCAAGTATTGTTTCTTCATTATTGAGCACAGAAATAGATCTCTGAAGATCTTCGATCAGTTTGGGTATCTTCTCCTCAACGTCCTGCCGGTGCCGTTTAAGATTATCACACAGACCTTTCTCCTTTCCCAGTTCCTCTTTTAACTCCTTCTCCTTCTTTTCAAGTCCATGTATCCTCCGGTTCGCGGGATCGTTTGCTATACTCGTTTCCAGGATTTCGAGACCCGCCCTGTAATCCGAAAGCCGGCTGTATAATGCACTGAGGGTCTGGACCACAACATCCGGCCCGCCGAACAGTTCCTTTTCTTCCTTGTTCTTCAGCGATATAGACCCGGCCCCTATCATGCTGATCACCAGTGGATGGGTCTTTTCAATGGCGGGTTTCAGGACGTTCCATTCTGGAATACTGGCCTGTGTCATGAGTTCAACAGAGGATGAGATCTCCCTTCCCATCTTATCATGCCCTTTCGCCGCGATCTTCTCGGCCTTCCGGAATACGTGTGCCAGCGTTGCAAAAACCGCCCTGATTTCACGTTCCGTGTCGTTCACCTGCATCCGGACAGTTTTTTCTTCGTCGAGCATTGCATTGTAACCGGGACCCCGTTCATCCTTCACCTGCTGCAATTCGACTTCGTGTCGTGTTATCAACCCGGTTAAACTCCGGACCTTCCCCTCGATCTCAGGTACCTGTACATCACAGCTCTTTTTTTCTTCCCGGGTCTTTCCGAGCTGGTCATAGAGGTCCCTTGTTTTTTCGACCTGGTCCATGGACCTGCGGTATTCCGAATGGACGCGGGTCATTGCATTCATCTCCTGGCCAATCCGGTCTACTGCGATGCGGATCGCTTTCATTTCATCAGGTAAAACCCCGCGTAAATACCGGCCGGGACCGGTCATGCTTTTTACACAGCCCTTGAGAGACTCCGCTGCAGCATCATAAAATTCGAGAGGGTCATCAGGCAACGGTCGTGACAGAGCAGTCAACATCGATTTCTCAAAAAGGGGAAGAGAATTATGGGTGATTTTTTCAAGTTTCGGGTGGAATGCCTTTTCTTTTTCTGAACTCCCAAGAATTTCAACCAGCTTTAACAATTCGCTCCGTGCATCATTGATAGTATTCATGGAGTGTCCTGTACTGGCTCTTATATTTTCATTTTCTTTCGCCTCCCTTGAATTAAGGAATGCAGGGATGCCTTCATATTTAAGGACGGCAATTTCTTTTTTCTCCTTCTTCAGGAGATTTTTGACAATTTTAAACATAATTATCAGCCGGTCTTCTCATTTTCCAGGTTCAATATCACAATCATTTTTCACAATCTGCCGCAGCCTTTCAACACCATCGATCTCGTGGATCACCCGGACGACCGATGCTGGGACAAGGTGTTCCCATGTATCTCCCTGCACCATTCTCCTTCGTATCTCTGTACCGTTATATGATTCACGCTCATACATGGCCGGGGAAAGGACCTTTGCACCTTCCTCCTTGAAGAGACGGACTACCAGGGGATTACTTGAGTATATCGCATCAAAAGGCGGCGCCATTGAACGGACATGTGCAACCCACAGCGCATTTCGCCTGATATCCTCGATGGGAATGACATATGCCCTGCACCCAACTGATTCCAGTGCGGTGGTGATCATCAGCACCCGCTCCCCTGCAGTAAAGGGATTGGCTGGTTCATGTGAAAGCTGTGCACTTCCTACACCAATGACAATCTCATCCGCGGTCCCGGCTATTTGTTCAAGTACATACTGGTGCCCGTTATGGTAGGGCTGGAACCTGCCGATATAAAATGCACGGGTCATTTCATCGCCACCATGTTTGCAATCAGGCTTGCATGGGCCCCAGCAGTAAATCCTGCATCAATATTCACTACCACGATTACAGAGCAGGACTGGAGCATGCTCGCAAGTGCTGCCCTTCCTTCACCCATATATCCATACCCGGTGCTGACCGGGACACCGATGACCGGACGGTCTACAAGTCCGGCAACAACTGCCGGAAGTGTACCTTCCCTGCCGGCTGCAACAATAAATACGTCCGCGTCAAGGCATTTTTTAAGAGCAGGGAAAAGCCGGTGAATTCCTGCTGCTCCCACATCATACGCAGTGCACACCCGGCACCCCATCTCTTCTGCAATAACCCGTGCCTCTTCGGCGACCCTTATATCAGATGTGCCTGCAGTGATGACGGCAACAACACCTCCCGTAAGAGGAACGTCCTTTGTATTTGTAAAAACCATCATACGCGCTTCGGGGTTAAAACGTAGCAATAAACCGTTTTTTTCTGCAAGTGCCCGTAATTCCGGTTCCTGTGGCGGGGAAATACGGGATACAATGCATTTCCCGCTTGCTGCCACAATTCTTGGTATGATACCGCAGAGGTGGCCGGTATCTTTTCCTTCAGCGAGTACCACCTCGGGTATACCGCATCGTAAGCTGCGTCCAAGATCGATGCAGGCGAATTCTCCCACGGTCTCAACCCGGAGCCCATCAATTTCTTTTACCGCGTCCTCGAGGGATATCTCATCCGCGTGATAACGGCTGAGCAGTTCACGAAGCATGTGATTCGGTCGCATAATGTAATAATAAAGATATGGACTGGCGTATAATAATACGTTCATAAACATGAGTTATCTGATATATGTCGCTGCATTCGGGGTAGCAGTCGTCTTTTTCCTCTGGCTCCGGGATGCACGGATATTTTACCGCACCGGGTATGCAGGCTACCGGACTGCCGCTTACCGCGGGGTCATCTATGGGGCACTTGCCCTGCTCGGTGCCGCCATCACATTTACTACCGAATCTTTTGAAATCCTTGGCCTTGGCTTAATACTGGCCGCTTTGTACCTCCAGGGGCGCCTGAAGAGGGAGAGGGTATGGACTACGGAAGGTACTGCGGAACGGATAACCGGGCAGGTCAGGATAAAAAAGGCCGGTAAATAATCAGGAATTGTTTGATCATGCTTCAGAAACCACGTGGCACACGGGATTTTCTCCCTGACGAGATGGAGAAGAGACGGTATATCGAGGGAATAATGCGGGAGATATCCCGCCGGTGGGGGTATCGCGAGGTATGCACCCCTGAGTTTGAAGAACTCGAGTTATTTACAATACGGTCCGGCGAAGGAATTATTCAGGAGATGTACGTTTTTGAGGATAAGGGTGGCAGAAAACTTGCCCTCAGGCCCGAGCTTACCGCCCCGGTCCTCCGCCTCTATGTCAACGAAGGGCGATCCCTTTCAAAACCACTCCGCTGGTGTTACTTCTCGGACTGCTTCAGGTACGAGCGGCCGCAGAAAGGGAGATACCGGCAGTTCTGGCAGTTTGGCGTAGAACTGATTGGAGCTGATACCGCCATGTCCGATGCCGAACCGGTGATGCTTGCAGGCGATATCCTCGAAAACACGGGTCTTCCCTTTGATATGCATGTAGGACACCTCTCTTTTGTCAAAAAACTGCTGGAAGGAGTTGATCCCTCCATGCAGCGCGCCATTCGTATGTGCCTCGACAAAAAAGATTTTACCGCCCTTGATAATCTTCTCGAAACGAATGGGCTACCCGGACTCCTGGAATCCCTGGTAGGTCTTGTGGAATCGCGGACTCTTGCCGAAGCATTTGAAATTACCGGAGATATCCCGGAAAAAAGCAGGATTGAAGAGGTTTTTTCAATTCTTGATACATCAGGAATTCCGTATACCCTTAATACGGGTATTGCACGGGGTCTTGACTATTATACAGGGATCGTATTTGAGGCGTTCGCGGAGAATTTAGGGGCAGAAAACCAGATTATGGGCGGCGGGACCTACCGCCTGGCCCACCTGTTCGGGGGCGAGGACACCCCTTCTTCCGGGTTTGCCATCGGTTTTGACAGGGTAATGGTTGCGCTCGGGGAAATCCCTGCAGGAAAAGATCTTGTTGTCGGAGTGGTCACAACACCCGGCAGCAGGAACTGGGCACTCGAGGTTGCACAGGCATTCCGGAGTGCTGGTATACGCACTGAGACTGACCTGAGCGGAAAAGGTATCGGGGCACAGATTGCACAGGTCTCACGGCATGCGGACTTCGCAGTAATAATTGGTGCGCGCGAGGCTGAATGCAGGGGAGTTACCTTAAAGGACCTTCGATCAGGCCGGCAGAATGAGATGACAGTGGATGAAGCGGTTGCAGAGGTGAACAGATGTGGCGCTTGCCGATGATCTTGCCAGGAAACAGCGAAGTATAAGTGTCGCTGAATTTTTTGAAAAGAACAAGCATCTTCTCGGGTTCGATTCGCCGACAAGGGGTATCATTACAACAATCAAGGAGGCGGTCGACAACGCACTTGATGCCTGTGAAGAGGCGATGGTGCTTCCTGACATCTACATCGCGATAAAAAAAATAAGCAGTGATGTCTACCGGATCATCGTGGAGGACAACGGGCCGGGGATCGTACCCGACCAGATCCCGTTTGTCTTCGGAAAACTCCTTTACGGGTCCCGTTTTCACCAGATAAAGCAGAGCAGGGGGCAACAGGGTATCGGCATCAGTGCTGCCGTTTTATATGCACAGCTGACGACAGGGCTCCCAAGTACTATTATTTCCCGGACCGGGCCTGAGTCCCGGGCATACCGGTTCGATATACAGATTAATATTGAGTCAAACGAGCCTGAAGTGCTGGTGCGCGAAGAGACCGAATGGGACCGGACGCACGGGACCCGTGTCCAGATCGAGTTCCGGAGCACACTTGCGGCAAAAAAGCGGCTTCTTGACTACCTGAAGTATACATCCGTGGTCAACCCGCATGCGCGCATCAGGGTGGAGCTGGATGACGAATCCTTCACGTTTGAGCGGGTGAGTGACGAAGTCATAGAATGTCCGCAGCCGATACAGCCCCACCCGCATGGCATTGAGATTGGCAACCTGAAACGGATGCTGGCCGCCTATGACGGCCGCCTCGAAGATTTTCTGGTACAGGGCTTTTCGCGGGTGGGAAAGAAGACCGCACGCGAAATGTGCACCCTTTCCGGTCTCTCCACTGATATGCCCGCCCGTTCCCTTTCGGCTGATGATCAGAAACGTCTCATCGACGCCATGCAAAACGTCAAAGTCCCTGCTCCCCCGACACTCCAGTGTCTCTCCCCTATCGGTGAGGATTTAATCACCCAGGGCCTTGAGAAGGAATTCCAGATGGACTTTGTAAGGGCCCGCACCCGGCCGAGTTCTGTCTTTTCCGGTCACCCGTTTGTCGTTGAAGCTGCACTTGGGTACGGCGGAAAACTTCCCCCTGAGGGAAACGCAACAATTCTGCGGTTTGCCAACCGGGTTCCGCTTATTTACCAGCAGGGGGCATGTGCAATCACCAGCAGCATTTCCGAAATCAGCTGGAAAAATTACGGGATATCACAGTCAGGGCTCCCGACCGGACCGGTCCTGATACTTGTTCACGTGGCGTCTACCAATGTGCCGTTTACTTCGGAAAGTAAGGATGCTATCGCCTCTATCCCTGAAATTGAACGTGAAATCGTGCTTGCACTTCAGGATCTCGGCCGGGAGCTCAAAACATACCTCTCCCGGCGGGATAAAAACCGTCTCCAGGAAGACAGGGCTCGCGCAGTATGTGCAATTATTCCTGAACTCGCTGAAAAAGTGGCGGAAATTGTCGAAATGCCCACTCCGGATATATCCCCCATTGAGGGGCGATTAATGAGGAAAGTGGTGGCGAAAAAAATGATCAGGGACGGAAGAGTCAGCATAGAAGTGAGAAATTATACCTCTCATCCTGAGTCCATCAGTCTTTATAATATATCACCGGATGATGCAGGGGATGCAACAACTCCCCCCGACTTTGTCACTGAGCTGGATAATGAATATACAAAGGTATGGAAAGTCCCGCTAGATCCCGGTTCAGTCTGGAGAGTTGATTACAGTGGTTCGGGGGGAGGAACCCTTGAAATCAGGGGCATTGACGAGAAGAAAATTGTAGTGGTGGATGTTGATGTCTAAAGAAGAACTTGACCGGACCGCAAAGTACAGGCTCATTGAAATTGCCAGGCGGTGGTATGACCAGATGACAACCGGGGAGATTCCTTCGATATCACTTCCGACACGGACAAAACAGAACATCGAATATGATGATGAATCTGAGGTCTGGAAATATGGCGACCGTGAGAGTGTCCGTTCAGCCGGAACGGCAAAAAGTGCCCTCCATCTCCTGAAGATGTCATATGTTATCTGGTTTTTAAAAAAGCAGATCCTTGAAAACCGTTCTTCGACCCTGAGAGAATTGTACTATATCTCGGAAGGCTGGAAAAAGGCCAAGTTTTCAGCCCAGGATGAGAGTAACTTCCTCATCGAGGACCTTGAAATCCTCACTGACATGCAGAGGGAAGCATTTCATTTAAGGCCCGAGGAAGACGGCGCGACAATATTCGGCCCCCTGAAGCTCCGTGAACTGACCCGGAGAGGAGCACGTGATATCCACTGCCAGGACGATGTAGGTGAAGCAGGGTACCAGATCCCGAGCAATGTTGAAAACCTTGATTTCCTTGAGCATGACGCCCGGTTTGTCATAGCAATCGAGACCGGCGGTATGTATGCCCGGCTCATCGAAAACGGTTTTGATGCAGAATACAATGCAATCCTGATACACCTCAAGGGGCAGCCCGCACGCTCGACGCGGCGTGTCCTCAATCGCATCAATGGAAAATTTGATGTCCCTGTTGTCGTATTTACCGATGGCGACCCATGGTCATACCGGATATTTGCCAGCGTGGCGTACGGAGCCATTAAAAGTGCTCATATATCAGAGCTCCTTGCAACACCAAAAGCCCACTTCATCGGTGTGCAGCCAAGTGATATCCGTGATTATAACCTGCCGTCAGATCACCTGACCGAACGCGATGTTGCCGCGCTCAATAGTGAACTATCGGACCCGCGTTTTGCCACATCATACTGGAAAGAACAGATACAACTTCAGCTGAAGATGAATTTAAAATCAGAACAGCAGGCATTTGCAGCGAAAGGTCTTGATTTCGTAACAAAGGAGTACCTGCCATCACGGCTGAGCGACCTTGGTATAATCTGATTGTCCTGACGAGGTGATGGACAGACCGGCACTGTTTGCAGCGAGTGGTACTGGCATTATTTTCTGATATTTCACAGGGCCCCGTCATCTCATCTAAATCCTGCTCCATCACAGAAAAGTCCCGGAAAGGGAAAATAATAGAGAAATGGTCCTTTGGAAACCTTCCCGGCCCTCTCAATATTTCTCATTCACCGCACTTCTCATCGCGGCACTCCGGGGGCTGATGCCCATGATCGTATGTGAGCGTCCCCACAATGCGACAGGAACCATTGCTTGGTTCTTTAAAAAATACAGAATCTCAATCAAACCTGCCTGTACACTATCCCACAGCGGGGTGGGGCAGAGAGGGGTGAGAAACCCCCCTGTCAGAGAAAGGGATCGAACAGCTTTTTATCGAAATAATGATTCCAATACTGCCAAAAAGATAGAATTTCCCTTTATCGCTACCTTTTATCTCATCTGCAGGGTAAAAAGCAGGTCGGGTGCAGATGGCTCCCTCACTGGTATCAGGTTTAAAAGATTAAAACGGCACAATCCTTTATGACCTGATGCAGGCTGTGCCATCTTTATTTATGAATGCCGGTTGATTCCTGCCCCGGAATAAGTAAAAAACAGGTAAGGTATTTCTGCCTACACAAAGAACCGGAACATCACCCAGGCAATTATCAGCATCACCGCTGAATACTTCAGGCCTGCGATAGCACGTCCCTCACCCATCTGTCCTGCAACGAGCCCTGAAAAAAAACCCTGTATCATCGCGGCATGCGAGAAGAGCCTCGTGTAGAAGAATATATCTACATTGCCCATGAACTGGCTTGCAGACGCTCCTGCAGATGCAGCTGCACTGCCTGCCGATGCCATCGTGGTCAGGAACGTGCCCACAAGGATAAAAATAACAAATACAAAGACCATGAACGAAATTACGACGATTACAACGTAGATGAGCATGTTGTTCCTTCTCTCGGACTGCAGCTGGACAAATTCATAGGTATCCTTTGCAGCCGCCCTGAGAACCTCACTCACATCTCCTCCCGCCCGGCTTGCCTTCGCGATAAGATCGATGCTCCGGTCGGTAAGGGGGGTTCCAAGCCGTTGCCTGAAACGGGTGATTGCATCGATAAAGGTCGTGTTCCATGACATTTCATTGTCCATGCGCCTGATATAGGGGGTGAGCGTGCTGTACTCACCCTGCGATACAAGGTGGATAGCATTCGGGAGGGTCATCCCGCTGTCATTCATACCGGCGAGATCACGGAAAAAATTAGGCAGGGCTTCTTCGAGGTGCCGGACTCGCTGCGTCTCACGGAAGTCAAGGAATGCAACAGGGAGGATCACAATCAGGAGGGATATGACGATCACATCATCAACAACGGTCGAATTGAAAATTACCGAAATTCCATAGTCCTTAATCATGAGAGCTGTCCCGAAAATAAATACAATAAGGGCCACAGGGACACATACGATTAAAATATTGATGGGTTTTTCAAGGATGATCTTAAGAGGATGCCGCATCAGCCGGCCGATTCCGGTCTGGGTCGCATGGTAGTGCTCCAGTTTCTTTTCTATCTCCTGCTGCTCCTTTTCAAACTCACGCAGTTCGGCAGGACCAAGGTCGACGGGAGCTTTCTTTTCCCGTTTAAAGAGTCTGAACCGGCTTTTTGGCTCCTCTTTTTTTGTTTCTGACCAGCCGGTTTTTGTTGCAGTCCATGGTGCCGGTCCTTTCCCTGCCGGTATAACCGCTTCCTTTGCAGCAGGAGCCTGAACATGCGGGATCTCCTCATCTTTTCCTTTTTTTGAGAATGCTTTTTTGAATAAATCCCCGATCCCCACGATTTCACGTCTCCGGCGTCATTGAGCTTATCAGAATTACGAACATTATACTCCCGAACGGGATCATCATGTAAATGATGATATACAGGAAGAACGGCTGGGACTGGCGGCTTAAAATGGACATGATGGACTGCAGGATGATGAGAAAAAGGGGTCCTGCAACCATGGCAGTCACATACGATTCGGCGATAAGACCCAGCGTGTCAAGGAAAAGTTTCTGAGTCTGCCGGTTTTCCACTGCATACTGGTCGGCCTTTGTCCTGAAATAATCTGTCAGGTTGCTTCCGCTTGATATACACCCCATGGACCCCTGCAGGAATTCCTTCATTCTCATGCTGGGGGTTGTTGCTGAAATCAGCCTGAGCGCATCGATAAGATCACGCCCGAAGAGATCAATTTCGAGGGCAATATACCGTGCTTCCATCGCACTTTCCCCGTAGATGGGACTGCCTGCCAGCTGCCGGAACACTTCGGCAGGGGGAATTCCTGCAGTTGACATGGCAGTGATGTAATTGATGGCATAGGGAAGAGTTGCATCAATATTGCGTCTCCTGCTTCCCGCGACAACAGACGGGTAGACAAGAAAAATAATGAAGGTTATTCCTCCGAACACTGCAAAGGAAATGATTATTGCGAGTACTGTACCAATAAGAAGGCTGTACTGGGAGATAAAAAACATAAATTCAGGGACTGCACCGCGATAGGCTATCAGGGATGGAAGGTTGAAGATGAATGTAATAAATCCAAGGACGACTGATGAACAGAGCCCTGCAATGAATGAACTTACATATGCAGTCGAGACATAGACCTCAAAAGGTACTTTCATCCTTGAAGAGAGCAGGTCGTTCCGAAGCTCAGCATATTTTTCCCTCTTCTTTTTCATCCTGTTCCCGAATATCCGGAAGCAAAACCGCTCATAACTATTCATACAGGTCAGCTCTCACCTTTTCCATCACCTGTGCCGGGTCACGGTAATACTGGATAAGAATGTTACTTACATCACGGTATTTCCGCAGCTTTTTTATCCTCATCCATTCCAGCACTTCCTGTCTCATCTTGAGCTCTTCACGCATACGTGCCTCGTCCCACCCTTTTTCTTCCATAATTTCTTCAAGAATAAAGGATTTTCCCGAATAGGTAATTTCATCGGTTGCAGGATGCCATTTAAAGACTTCGTTGGTAATGAGCTCGTTTGTCCTTGGATCGATATCAAGAATCTCGATGAGCTGCTTGTTTCTTCTTATTCTCTGTCCGCCAACCCTCGCCTGCACCTGTACCGATACCAGGTCAAGTGCCGAGAGCATATTCCTCGGAACATTGAGCGGAGGATTTTCAAGACGATGGACAATGCTTGCAACTGAATCCGCATGGATGGTGGAGTACGTGATATGCCCGGTGCTCATCGCCTGGAAAAGCGTCAGGGCTTCACGACCCCTGACTTCTCCGACAATTATATATTCGGGACGCTGCCTCATAGCGGCCTTGAGCAGCTCGTACATATCTATCTCGCCCTTTCCGCCGGTATCAAACGACGCACGGGTAACACTCGGGATCCAGTTCGGATGAGGTAGTTTTAATTCCCGGGTGTCTTCTAGCGTGAAGATTTTTGTCAGAGGGGGTATAAAGAGAGAGATGGCGTTTAACGAGGTTGTCTTCCCTGAGGCGGTCCCACCTGCAAAAATGGCTGATTTTCCCCCTTCAACAGCAAGCCAGAGAAATGCAATAGACAGGGGTGAGAATGTCGACCACTCGATGAGGTCGGTGGGGGTGATCGGTTCGTCACGGAATTTCCTGATAGTGAACGTTGAACCATGTGCCGTGACCTCATGCCCGAGAGTCATCTGGATACGTGAACCGTCGCTCATGGTGGCATCAAGGATTGGTTCCGCAATAGAGATGTATTTGCCGGATTTCTGGGCAAGTTTAGTCACAAATGAATCGAGATCAACTGCATTTTTATACATGAGGTTTGTCCGCATCGATTCATACCGGGAGTGGTAGACGAATAAATAGCTGTTCACTCCGTCACAGGAAATATCCTCGATATATTTATCGTGCATTATCGCATCGACCATTCCGTTGCCAAGGAATTCCTTATACATATTATAGAGGATCTTTTCACGCTGAAGGGGTGTCAGACGGATGCCATAATCTGCAATTATTTCATCTGTTACATTTTTAAGAGTTTTTTTGGCAATTTCTTCAATAATATCCTGTGTATTGACATCGAGCCGTTCGAATATCCTCTCCTTGATCTCCCTGAAAAGGTCTTCTTCAGCCGGAGAGAGCACAGGCTCCATCACTTCGTACGTATATTCATGGGTGGCATGGTCATAGATAATCCTGATATAGGCATAGGGTTCATTAACGGGATACTGCTCTATCTCTTCAACCCCAGGACTCGGTTTCAGTGCCAGATCAACAATAGGGCCGTGAATTTTTCGGTTGTATTCCGGCTGTTCATGTCGTATTACATGAAGAATATTCAGTTTGTCAAGAAATCCTGATTTTTCTGCCTCTGCTGCCTCTACACCCGCTGCATCCAGAGCAATACCTTTTATCCCGGCACGTGAGATGTCATCTGACCAGATGGATTCTTCCCTTCCTGCAGCTGCCCCTGCTTCGCTCATATCAAAAATATTGGTCCTGTGGCGAATCTTCAGTTCATCTATCTCGAATGTCGCACCTTTCGGCAGGATAAGACCGGAAAGGTCGTTGATCTGATCAATCGAAACAACTGCTTCCTCAGGTTGTTTTATTCCATCCGACCAGACCGTTTTTTTTGCGGGCTGGAATTTTGGGTGTGAATACGAAATGGCAGCGTCACCTGAATCATCCAGGGATCGGGACTCTTCATCAGTTACGATTAAATCTTCCTGTGTCAGAGCCGGTACAGGCGCAGGCGTATATCCGGATATTTCATCGCGTCCTTCTCTATCTCTGCCCTTTTCCCGGGAATAAAGGTCTTTTTCGGATAGTACAGGTTTCTCCTCCGGGACTCTGGCTTCATCCGGCACCGGGTCCCTGCCTTCTGCAGTCGACGCTGCCGCAAGGGCCTCTTCAATTCCCATGAAAGGCTGTTCTTCTTCAGGATATGCAGGAGTACCGGGTGAAACATCAGAGGTTTTCCCGCTTTTAAGCCCTATTTTTTTAAAGAGCTCATCCATATCATCCCCTTTTCCTGCCAGTCCCTGGATCTCCTGCAGGGAGGGCCCGGCCTCGTCCGGCATTCCCGGGGAAACCTCTTTTTTATCTTTTTTTCCGAAGAGTTTCCGGAGAGAAGACTTTTTTTCGTTTTCCTGTGCCATCCTTTTCATCCCCGAATTTCATTTTAATTCCATGATATACGAATTATCCCGCTATTTCCCAGGAATATGCCGGGGGGCCTGATTCACCGGCCATATTACTCTGCCTCCTCACGGATATTTTTCAATGCAAGCCGGATCAATCCAAGATTTGCATCGCTCGTTGTGAGAAGACACAGGTATAGATCCCCGTATGGGGCTATCAGGCATTTATTTTCTCCGGTCTCCAGGAGAATCTGGTCGAGCAGGCCCATCTCCAGTTCACGCGCAATCTTCATTCCTGCCCTGAGAAAATCCTCAGCCATTGCAGCAACCTCCTCAAAATCAGCGTCTCCGAATGACTGGACTGCGAATCCCTCGAAAAATGCGGAGACTGCAATAACCCCCGGCTGTCTCATCAGGTTTTTTAACTTGTGTTCATCGAGAGACTTCTCTATCCTGATTCCTTTTTCATCTGTACGGCTTTCCAGCAATAGATTGCGACTGGAACAAAGATCCCAGGCTTCCCTCAGTTCGTCGGGGGTGTATTCACGAAGCGCAAAAACCGGAATATCAGACTGATTGCCGGCCTGCCAGTCCTTCATTCGTGCCAGCGCTTCTTTTCCCCTGAATATAATTCCTGATTTCTGAAAACAGGCTGCCAGCAGCTTTCCTTTTTCGGAGAGGATGAACCCTTCGCCATCACCTGTTTTTATCTCAATGAGGCCTGCAAAACTAAGCAGATACCTTAAGGAGTCGTCCTGCAGGGGGTTATCTATGACCCCCAAATCTTTCCCGGGGGGAAGATACATGATCACAGGGCTGCAACGAGGCGTTCTTTATTTTTCTTCAGTTCATAACGGATTCTTCCCACATTAGCGACATTTTCTGCAACGATGGCTATGAGCTCGTCTGCAGAGAGCGGCGACATAATAATCGGGCCCTTGTCAAGTTCAACAAGCATCTGTTTCAATTCGCCCTTTCCAAGCTCCTTTCCCATGGCCTCGGATGTCCCCATACCCGTAGAAGCCATGGCACCAAGCGCGTCGATATCCATCTTGCCTGATACTGCGCTCTCAATTACGAACCCGTCCCGTCCTACAACGACAGCAGCGGACACTCCTTCAATTTTTAAAAATTCTCCCAGAATTTGTTTCAACATTATCTGCCACCTTCATATAAAGGAATCTTTCTGGAAATATATAAATAAAAAGGTTTGCAAGCGTAAGTTTTCAAAGTCTGCCGGAAGATTCAGGGGTACTTCAATAAAGACCGGATTTTTTTGGAAAATTGAATTTCATGCAGTAAAATTATTAAAAGAGGCCCCGGTATGATTATTAATGCAGCTTCCCAGGGGAACATTCAGGGGCCTCAAAAAAGGCATGACCCTCAGCCAGCTCCTGCATGAGATGAAATCAGGGGAATTCTCCGGATTTT